>JBBSLM010000231.1:0-4228 GCA_038255245.1 Sphingomonadales bacterium | reverse complement strand
GCGACACCTCGGCCGCCGCCACCGCAACCGGCTCGATCTCCGCATAATCCTTGGCGAGCTTCACGAATTCCTGCGCGTCGAGATCCGGCGCCGACATCGCCGCCTGCAACTCCTCCCGCCGCGCCTCGATCTGCGCGATCCGTTCGGGGGGGATGGCGGTCATTTGCCGATTGAATCCAGAGTCGCTGCAACGCGATCGACTATGTCGTCTTCACGATCCTTATAGTCACAGAACACAGTCACGTGGACGTTGGGCGGTATCAGTTCCGCGGCGCGAACGTAGACCGCCGCCATGCTCCCCTGTTTCGCAGCGATTTCTCTCTGTCGCTTTGCAGTTCTGGCATACGCTTGACCAACCTCCACGCCGGTACCGCGTAAGCGAGTTGCCAATTTGAACGCGGTGTCGATGGTCGCGTCAGCATCGTTGATGACCGTGACGCGGAGCGGCGGTTGTTCCGATCCTTCCATCAGCATCGACAGCCGCTCGATCCCCGCCGCCCAGCCGACGGCGGGAGTATGTGGGCCGCCAAGGCTTTCCATCAGGCCGTCATAGCGGCCACCGCCGAGCACCGTTCCCTGCGCGCCAAGGCGATCGGTGACGAATTCGAAGGCGGTGTGGCGGTAATAATCGAGACCGCGCACCAGACGGGCATTGCGGGTCCAGGCGACGTCGGCGGCATCCAGGCCGGCGGTGACCGCCGCGAAGAAGTCGCGCGCCGCCTCGGTCATGAACTCGTCGATCCCTGGCGCGCCGTCGGCAATCGCGCGGTCACGCGGGTCCTTGCTGTCGAGGATACGGAGCGGATTCTTTGCGAGACGAGCAAGGCTGTCCTCCGACAGGTCGCCGCGATGCGCCTCGAAATGCGCGACCAGGGCCGCCCGCCACGCCTCGCGCGTTTCCGCGTCGCCGAGCGTGTTGAGTTGCAGCGTCACGCCTTCGGTGATGCCGAGCTCCTTCAACAGCTGGTCGGCCATGACCAGCAATTCGACATCCGCCTGCGGGCTGTCCGTGCCGATGATCTCGGCGTCGATCTGGTGGAACTGGCGGAACCGGCCCTTTTGCGGCCGCTCGAACCGGAAAGCGGGGCCGTGCGTGGCAAGCTTCAGCGGCGCATGCTGCTGCCAGCCATTCGACATATAGGCGCGGCAGATGCCGGCGGTGAATTCCGGACGCAGCGTCAGGCTCTGCTCGCCCTTGTCGATGAACGTGTACATCTCCTTCGACACCACATCGGTGGTCTCGCCGATCGAGCGGGCGAAGACCTGGGTGTCCTCGAACACCGGCATCTCGACGCGGCGGAAGGCGTAGAGCCGGCGCACCCGGTCGAACGCCGACACCACCGCCTGAAAGCGGTCGGCATCCTCGCCGAAAATATCCTGCGTGCCGCGGACGCGTTGCGGGGTCTTGCTCATGGGGCGGGGCTTTAGCGGATTTGCTTCAGGGTGAAACCCATGCTCCGACTTGCCTGAGCTTGTCGAAGGCAGCTTCTGGCTCTTCAAATCGGCGAAAAAAGGTGCGGCCTTCGACAAGCTCAGGCCAGCCGGTTTCAATCGACGCTCTGCTCACCTAGAGATCCCCCATGAACATCGATCTGATCCCCGTCGGCAAGGATCCGCCCGACAGCTCAATGTCATCATCGAGGTGCCGACCGGCGGCGCGCCGGATCTTGATGGAGGCGAGCGATCGGGCCAAGGCGAACGCCGACCAGCCGCGCCCGACGCTTCAAGCCCCGGAGCCACCTATGCGATCGATCATCTGCCTTGCCGCCTTGCTCGCCACTGCCGCTGCTGCCCAGCCCCCCCGGGCCCAACCGCAGCAGGGCGCCGAGGCGCAGACGAGGGCGGCCATTGGGCGCATTGAAGCGCTCAATCCGCGGCTGAACGCGGTTATCGCGGTCGATCCCACGGCGATCGGCCAGGCACGCGCCCTGGATCGCATCCGTCGGGCCCGTGGGCCGTTGTTCGGCATGCCGATCCTCATCAAGGATAACATTGAAGCGGCGGGGCCGCTGCCGACCACCGCCGGCAGCTTGGCGCTGATCGACAATGTCACCGGCCGCGACGCGCCCTTGGTTGCGCGGTTGCGGCAGGCGGACGCAATCATCGTCGGCAAGGCCAACCTCAGCGAATGGGCGAACATCCGCTCGTCGGATTCCATCTCCGGCTGGAGTGCGGTGGGCGGCCAGGCGCGCAACCCTCACGCGCTTGACCGCAATCCCTGCGGCTCCAGTTCGGGCAGCGCTGTCGCGGTGGCGTCGGGCATGGTGCCGGCAGCGATCGGCACGGAAACGGACGGGTCGATTACCTGTCCGGCCGCGGTCAATGGCATCGTCGGCTTCAAGCCTACCGTCGGCCTGATCAGCCGCACTCACATCATCCCGATCAGCGCCAGTCAGGACACGCCCGGCCCGATGACGCGCACCGTGCTGGATGCAGCGCGCGTCCTGGAGGCAATGGCGGGCAGCGACCCGGCCGATCCGGCGACGGCCGACGCGGACCGCAACCGCGTGGCCTATGCGCAGCGGCTCTCCGCTACCGCGCTGCGTGGCCAGCGGATCGGCGTGATGCGCTTCGCCGACGGGTTCGGGACGGATCCGGCGTTCGAGCAGGCGCTGACCGTGCTGCGCGCGCAGGGGGCTGAGCTGGTCGAGATTGCCGAGGGGCCGCCCCGCGCCTCCTATGGCCGCGACGAATTCACCGTGCTGCTGACCGAGTTCAAGGCCGGCCTCAACGCCTATTTGGCCACGACCCCGGCGGCGGTACGGACGCGTAACCTGGCCGATGTGATCGCGTTTAACCGCGCCACGCCCCGCGAGCTCGCCCTGTTCGGCCAGGACATTTTCGAACAGGCACAGGCGACTGCAGGGCTCGACGATCCGGCCTATCGCACCGCCCGCGCCAACAGCTTGCGCGCGACGGGGGCCGAGGGCATCGACAAGCTGCTGCGCGAGCACAATGTCGTCGCTCTGGTCGGCCCGACCATGCCCGCCGCCTGGCCGATCGACGCGGTCCACGGCGATCAATATCCCGGCGGCGGGGCGGGCAGCCTCGCGGCGGTCGCGGGTTATCCCCACCTCACCGTGCCGATGGGCCAGGTGCGCGGGTTGCCGGTGGGCCTCAGCTTCATCGGCCCAAAATGGTCAGACGGGCTGATCCTGTCGCTCGGTTACGCCTACGAACAGGCCGCCAACGCCCGCATCGAACCGCGTCTCCTTCCGTCAGTGGAGGAATCGCCCGAGGTCGCGCCACTGCTGCGGCCCGCGCGGCGCTAGCCGATCTCCGCGCAGGCCCGCACCGGGATCTGGTCCAGCGTAACCCGCCTTCAGATTGTCGCCATCCGCATGGAACGGGGTGTCGAGATAGGCGCCGGCTTTGGCGACCATGTCGATCCGGCCGATCGAAGCCGGCCGCGCCGACCACGTTCATCCACTGGTAAAGCGGCGAGCGAGCGGTCAGCCGGCCGGATGCTCCGACTTGCCTGAGCTTGGTGAAGGCAGCTCCTGGCTCTTCAAATCGGCGTAAAAAAGGTGCGGCCTTCGACAAGCTCAGGCCAGCCGGTTCCAATCTACGCTCTGCTCACCTAGGGAGCCCCCATGAACATCGATCTGATCCCCGTCGGCAAGGATCCGCCGGAAAGCCTCAACGTCATCATCGAGGTGCCGACCGGCGGCGAGCCCGTGAAATATGAATTCGACAAGGCGTCCGGCGCCCTGTTCGTGGACCGCATCCTGCACACGCCGATGCGCTATCCCGCCAATTACGGCTTCGTGCCGCACACTTTGTCGCCCGACGGCGACCCGCTCGATGCTTTGGTCATCTCCCGCTCCCCCTTCGTCCCCGGCTGCGTCGTCCGCGCCCGGCCGATTGGCGTACTGAACCTCGAAGACGAGGCGGGCGGCGACGAGAAACTGATCTGCGTCCCGGTCGACACGACTTTCCCTTATTATTCCGACGTCGGCCAGCGCCAGGATTTGCCCTCGATCGTGCTCCAGCAGATCGAGCATTTCTTCAAGCATTACAAAGACCTGGAACCCGAGAAATGGGTCCGCATCGGCCAATGGGGCACGGCCGACGACGCAAGGCGGATCGTGATGGAAGCGATCGAGCGGGCCAAAAACGCCAAGGCGTGAGGCCACGGCGCGCAGCAGCAAGCAAATGTTCAACTGAACGGGAGTAGCGGTGGCATGATGGACCGCCGTTCCTTTCTGTTCGGATCCGGCGCGCTGGC
>JBBSLM010000230.1:0-4258 GCA_038255245.1 Sphingomonadales bacterium | reverse complement strand
TTGTACTCACCCGTTCGCCAGGTCAGCTACAAGGTCGAGAATACCCGCGTCGGCCAGGAGCTGGACTATGACAAGCTGACCATCAATGTCGAGACCGACGGCACGGTGAACCCCGAGGACGCGCTCGCTTATGCCGCGCGCATCCTGCAGGACCAATTGCAGCTGTTCGTTCACTTCGACGACGGCATGCAGGCCAGCACCGGCGGCATGGGCGGCGGCGCGATGATCGGCGGCGGCGGCTATCAGGGCGGCATGGATTCAGAGGCCGACGCCAACCAGCTGAACCGTTACCTGCTGAAGAAGGTGGACGAGCTGGAATTGTCGGTGCGCAGCGCCAATTGCCTGAAGAACGACAACATCATCTATATCGGCGATCTGGTCCAGAAGACCGAAGCCGAGATGCTGCGCACGCCGAACTTCGGCCGCAAGTCCTTGAACGAGATCAAGGAAGTGCTGGCATCGATGGGGCTTCGGCTGGGGATGGATATCCCTGGCTGGCCGCCGGAGAATATCGAGGAAATGGCGAAGAAGCTGGAGCAGGAGCTGCTCGGGTAAAAGTGGTACTTTAGCTCCGATTCAGATCAAGGAAAGGGCGGCTTCGGCCGCCCTTTTTATGCTTTAGTTAGTTCAAAGGCCCTTTGGTAAATGACCCTTGGCAGATCTCTTAGTCGTCTCTTGTAGTTGTTTGGTTTTCTGCAGATCCCTCGTATTGGTGTCTGAACAAGGTCAACCTTGCTCAGAACGCAGTCACCAATATCCATGACGAGGTGATATGATGGATTTTCGGCAAGCTCTGGAGGAAATCGAGCGGCATGTCGGCATTTCCCTTGGAGATACCGGGCGGGCGAGCTTGCAAGCTTTATTTCAAAGACTTGGCCTTGCTTGCGAATTAGACCATGTTCCGACGCCGGCGGCGATCGCGCAAGGATGGCGAAGCCTGCTTGATGCTGATGGCAGCCTTGGCCAGCCGGACTTGCCTCAGATCTACCTCTTAGGCGTACTCGAGGCCTTCACCCGGAATATGAACGGCGATCTGGACACAGCCTTTGCCTGTATCGGCATGCGGCGGGACTTCAGTCTGCTGGAGATGATGAAGCGGCGGGCAATGCGCCTCTACACTCTCGGCCGAAATCTTTCCGTGCGAGACAGGGACGCGGACGCGGGCGCCAAATTGCTTGGTGCCTGCGTCGATCTGTTCGATGCAATCGAGGACACGCCGGCCGCGAGATCCGACACGGCGCGACGGACGCTGCATGGCATGAGGGGGGTTGCCCTTCTCATGCTATCTCGCTCGTGCGACGATGCCGCGTGGCTGCGGGATGCGGGTGCCGACCTCGAAGAATCCTTCGCTTTGGGCGACCGCAGCGTGCAGAATTTGGCTTATCGTCGCGAATGCGCCCTAAGGCTCTACGATTGTAGCGAAGATACAACGGCGCTCGACCAGATCGCCGCCCTCTTGGCCTCAGAGACGCCGCGAGACTCGCAATATCTGTCTGATCTGGCAAAATATCACCAGCTTCGCTCGGTGCGCGCACTCTACAACGGCGAGGGCGATTTCTGGCTTCACAACAAAGCCGGAATTGCCGCGTGCGACGAAGCGCTTAGCCTGCCGCCGAATGGGCGGGACGACACGCAGATATTCAACAACCTGCGGGGATATGCTCACTACCTCGCGGCCAACGCCGCGCTCGGGATGGACCGCGACGGAATCTTTCAGCAATTGACTTTCGCGATACAGGATTTCCGGATCGCCGCTGCCGTTGGATTGGGGGGAAGCTGCCTGTCCCGGGCGCTCCTGCGGAGAGCCAACATTCTCAAGCGAACCGATCTTGATGCAGCCGCACATGATCTAGCCGAAGTGCCGGAAAGCCTGCATTTGGTCGGCCAGGCGGCCGCGCAGGCGATAGAATCCGACCTCGAAGCCTCAATGCTCGACCTGAGCCTCCTGCGCGGAATGACCGAGGCCGAGCCCAGCGGGTTGGCCGGGAAATGCCACGACCTGCTCGCATTGGGCGAGGCTTCGCACCGCTACCTACTCACCATCGTCCACGCGTTGCGGTTCTGCTGGAGTATTGCCGATCCGGCTGCGGCCTCCGACACGAAGGCAGCTTCCCAGAAAGTGGTGAGCCTCTGCTCGGCGGCGGTCCAGGATGGCGTCATTGACGAGCATGCGGCTCTGGTGCTCGGCGGTGCCGCGTACCTTTCGTCGAGGCTCGACGCCGAAGATCCCGGTGACCTCACGCTGGCTCTCTACCGAATCGGAGTGGAGCATCAGACGAAGCCAAGCGCCTCCTTCTTATCGCACGCGGCCGAGGTCGCACTGCAAGCGGGCAAGGCGCGATCGCGTGCCGGTCGGACGGACGAGGCGCTCCCCTTTTATGAGGATGCGGTGAGGCGCCAAGAAGCGGCGCTGAAGGTTGCCGACGAAGGGGGCGAGGCGACCACCGCCAGCTTCCAGCGCGTAGTCGCGCACAGCAAGTTGGGCGAAGCCTATTTGAGGCTGCGCGGCGGCACGCTCGGCAGCACCGCCGCCGTTAGAGGGGCCATCCACCATCTCGAGGCCGCGCGCGCACTCGGCAACGAGACGCCTCACTTGGTCGGGCTGCTGGGCGACGCTTATTATCGGAGCGGTTATCAAGGGGGGAAGCGCGACGACCTTGAGCACGCTCTGGCGCTGAAGCTGGAGGCGCGGGCCAAGGGTCATGAATCGCGTGAGAACTTCAGTCTGGTTGGCCGCCTCTATCATCGGCTATTCGAACTCGACGCGGACTCTGATTTGCTAGCGCGAGCGGTCGAGGCCGCGATTGCGGCGTGGCGATACGGCGCCCGCCCGGAGGATAAATCCTGGCCTTGGCCGCTGTTTCAACTGGCGGAGTTCGCTCGGGCGCCCGCTCGCGAGGCTGCCGTGGCTCAATTGCCGTCGGAGCTGCGCGACGACCCGATTGTCGCCCTGTTCGGTCGCGGCGACCGGAAGGCCCTCCTCACCGCCGGGGTCGAAGCGGCGCTCAAGAGCGACGAGTTCAGACGTCGCGTGCTCGGTGGCCGTTCAGAAGTCTTCATACTCGACGATCCGCACGGATTGTTGGCGACCACCATGGTGCTCAAGCCGACGGCAGAAACGAACGCGAAGGTCGAGAGAGCCGCCACGAGCGCCTTCTTCGCACATTTGCGCGAGGCCGGCCTGCTGAGGCGGTTCGGCCTACCCGCGCCGATCGCGATCCTCCCCTACGGCAAGCCCGGCGGCGTCATTTACGCCATGGAGCGCGCGCGTGGCGACGGCCTCGGCAGCCAGATTTGCGGCGCCGACGGTCACGGCTATTCCGGCGAGCCGTCCGTCGAGGCGGCACTCGAATATCTCGGCCATTTCCACGCCTGGGCCGACGGGGGCCCGACCGAGCCTCGCTCGATGAACCTGCTCTCCGAACCGTTCGCTGGTTACGTTCGAAAGCTCAGCCTTGATCCTGACCGGGCGACGGACCTGCAGCGAGGTTTTCGGCGGCTGGCCCAGATGAAGCTGCCCTTTGCCCGTAAGAAGGACGCCCACCCCGAAAACTGGATGGTGACAGAACAGGGCAAAGTGGTGATGATCGACCTCGAGGCCACCCGCGCCATGCCCAACCTGCTAGACGTCGTTCAGCTGCTCGACGACTATCCGGTATTTCGCGCCGATGCCTCAGGATGGCAGCGCCGAATGGCCCTTTGCCACGATTATTGGCGACAATTGTTCGGCGTGGCGCCCGACACGAGCCAGATCCAGCTCGCCTACGAAGCGCTCGCTGTTTTCCGCTGTGCGTTCGGCGTCACCTACTGCGCCAGGGAAGCCAGTGAGCAGCAAGCGTCGTCCGCCCTCCACGTATTGAACCTCCGGCGGGATCACTATCAGGAACTCCTTGAGTTCATAGAGCAGGAAGCCCATTCCGATCTGAGCCGCGAATGCGCGGCGCTGGTGCGACGTGGCTCTTTGAACACTGCCTCTCCGGCCGCCCGTGCCACAGGCTCAGCGTCACCTATTCTCGCGAGCATTGAGGATAACAACTGAGAATTCGCTAACAGCCGGCGCAAGGCGACCTTCGTGGCCGAGCCTTTGGAGCGTGGCTTCGGGCTGACGCTCGGCAACTCGCTGCGCCGGGTGCTCCTGTCGAGCCTTCAGGGCGCCGCCGTCACCTCGATCAAGATCGAGGGCGTGCTGCATGAATTCTCCAGCCTCGCCGGCGTGCGCGAGGATGTGACGGACATCGTCCTGAACGTGAAGCAGATC
>JBBSLM010000229.1:0-4264 GCA_038255245.1 Sphingomonadales bacterium | reverse complement strand
TGGAACGGCTATGATTACGACACCTTCGCCGACGATCTGTCCGCGGTGCTCAAGGAAACCGGCATCGACGGCGGCGCGGCTCTGGTCGGCTTCTCGATGGGCGGCGGCGAGATCGCCCGCTACCTCTCGCGCTACGGCTCGGCCCTGGTCGAACGCGTCGCCCTGATCGGCTCGATCGTGCCGTACCTGCTTCAGACCGACGACAATCCCGATGGCGTCCCGCAATCCGCCTTCGATGATATGGAAGCCGAGATGCGCGACGACCGCGCCGCTTTCTTCCAGACCTTTTTCCGCTCCTTCTACGGCGTCGGCATGATCTCGCAGCCGGTCAGCAATGCGGTGATCGAGCATAGCGTCAACATGGCGCTGATGGCTGGCCTGCGTCCCACGCTCGCCGCTGCCAAGGCCTTCGCGACCACCGACTTCCGTGGTGATCTCAGCGCCTTCACGATGCCGACCCTGATCATCCACGGCACGGCGGACCAGACCGTCCCGATCGATCCGACCGCCCGCGCGGCCGCGGCGGCGATCCCGGGCTCGACCCTGATCGAATATGACGGCTCGGCCCATGGCCTGGCCGCAACGGACCGCGAGCGGCTGACCAACGATCTGCTCGATTTCCTCGCCGCGGGCTCGGCCATGCCGCAGGTCGGCGCGACCCGAGAAACAGCCTATTGATAGAGCGCCGGGGACCGTTGCGGCGACAAAGCGTGCGCCCTAAGCGCCGCTGATGCTGCCGCGCTCCCCGCTCGCGATCCGCGACTACCGCCTCTATTGGCTGGCGCGGCTGTTCTCGACCATCGCCCAGATGGCGATGGTGATCGTCATCGGCTGGCAAGTCTATGACATTGCCCGTCAGACGATGGACATCCCGGCCGCGGCCTTCCAGCTTGGCCTGATCGGCCTCGTCCAGTTCGTCCCCCTCTTCCTGCTGACCCTGATCAGCGGCTGGACCGCCGACCGGATCGACCGCCGCTACATCGCCCGCCTGGTGCTGGCGCTCGAGATGCTCTGCGCCTTTATTCTGTGGTGGACGACCTGGCACGGCACGATCGACCTTCCGACCCTGTTCGGCGTCGCCGCTCTCTTGGGAGTCGCCCGCGCCTTCGCCGGTCCGGCATTGGGCGCGCTCGCCCCAAACCTCGTCCCGCCCGAATTGCTGCCCAGGGCGATCGCGTTGAGCTCCATGGTCTGGCAGGTCGGCACCATCGCCGGCCCGGCGATCGGCGGCATCCTCTACGACGTGACGCCACATTATCCCTACGCGCTCAGCACCATCCTGTTCGGTGTTTCGACCCTGCTGATGTTCCTGATCCGCCCGATCCCGCGCACCTCGATGTGCGGAACCGGCAGCCCCTGGCGGCAGATGATCGACGGCCTCTCCTATGTGGGTCGCAACCGCCTCGTCCTCGGCGCGATCACGCTGGATCTGTTCGCGGTGCTGCTGGGCGGCGTGACCGCAGTGCTGCCCATCTATGCCCGCGACATCTTGATGGTCGGCCCGGAAGGGCTTGGCCCGCTGCGCGCCGCTCCGGCGATCGGCGCGACCGTCATCGCCCTCTATTTCTCCTTCCGCCCGCTCAATCACAATGTCGGCACCAAGATGCTGGTCGCCGTCGTCATCTTTGGCCTCGCGACGGCAATTTTCGGCCTCTCCACCTGGCTGCCCTTGTCGCTCGCCATGCTGGCGATCGTCGGCGCGGCGGACATGTTCTCCGTTTACATCCGTCAGTCGCTGATCCAGTTGCACACACCGGATGCGATGCGCGGCCGGGTCAGCGCCGCCTCCACCCTCGCCATCTCCGCCTCCAACGAACTCGGCGAAGCGCGAGCGGGCTTTTCCGCCGCTGGCATCGGTCCCACCGTGGCCGTGGTCGCCGGCGGACTGGGCGCGGTCGTGGTCACTTTGCTCTGGGCAAGATGGTTCCCCGAATTGCGCCGCGCGCGCACATTCGATCCTCCACAGGACCTCCAGCCGGAAAAGCCTCCCATAGCGGCCGGCGGCGCCTGACCGCCCCTTCAAGCATGGCCGTCGCGACCCTATAGTCTGACCGCAAGATACAGGAGACGGAAGATGCGGGCCGACACTATCCTTCAGACGATCGGCAACACGCCGCATATCCGCATCAATCGCCTGTTCGGGGACGCGGACGTCTGGGTGAAATCCGAACGCGCCAATCCCGGCGGATCGATCAAGGACCGCATCGCGGTCGCCATGATCGAGGCCGCCGAAAGCTCCGGTGCGCTCCAGCCCGGCGGCACGATTATCGAGCCGACCAGCGGCAATACCGGCATCGGCCTGGCGATGGTCGCTGCGGTCAAGGGCTACAAGCTTGTCCTCGTGATGCCCGAGAGCATGAGCATCGAGCGCCGCCGGCTCATGCTGGCCTATGGCGCGACCTTCGATCTCACCCCGCGCGAGGGCGGCATGAAGGCCGCCATCGCCCGCGCCAAGGAATTGGTCGAGCAGACCCCCGGCGGCTGGATGCCGCAGCAATTCGAGAACCCCGCCAACCTCGACGTCCACCGTCGCACCACCGCCCCCGAAATCCTCGCCGACTTCAAGGATTCGCCGATAGATGTGCTGGTCACCGGGGTCGGTACCGGCGGCCACATCACGGCCTGCGCGGAGCTGCTGAAGAAGGAATGGCCAAGCCTGCAGGTCTTCGCGGTCGAGCCGACTTTGTCCCCGGTTCTCTCCGGCGGCGCGCCGGGCCCGCACCCGATCCAGGGCATCGGCGCCGGCTTCGTGCCGGCGATCATGGACACCAGCCTGCTCGACGGCGTGATCCAGGTCGATCCCGCCGACGCCAAGGAGATGGCCCGCCGCGCCGCCAGCGAAGAAGGCATGCTGGTCGGCATCAGCTCCGGCGCAACCCTCGCCGCGATCAAGCAGAAGCTCGCCGAGATCGGCCCCGGCAAGCGGATTCTCGGCTTCAACTACGACACCGGCGAGAGGTATCTGTCGGTGCCTGATTTCCTGCCCGAGTAGACGGATTGTCGTCGCACCATTGCGCGGCGTAAGCTGCGGCGATGATCTACCGCGAGATCGCCCTGCCCGACCCGCTGCGCGACGTTGCGCTATGCGCCTGGCGGTTCGTGGTTGAGGCAACCGACCCACCGTCCTTTCCGCATCAGGTCCCGCCCGACGGCGCGGCCGGGCTGGTGCTGACACGGGCGCCGGATGGCTCGTATCATCCCCGCCTGCTGGGACCGACGCTCGCGGCGTTCACGGTGCCTGTCGCCCGGGGTTTCGATTATGTCGGTTTGCGGCTCCGTCCGGAAATGGCCCATCAGGTCATGGGGACGCCGCCTCCGCCCGGCACGGTCGAACAAGCGGAACTCGACGGGGCCTTTGCCCCCCTCTGGCGATCTCTCGCGGCATTGATCGGAGACAAATGCGATTGGTCCGGCACGATCGCGATGCTTGACGGGGTCGCCCCCGGTGACGCAGCTGTTGCCGGCGCCGTCGACCGGCTGATCGCAAGCGGTGGCACCGTGCAGGTTGCGCGGCTCGCCGCCCATGCGGGTCTCAGCGAACGGCAGTTCCGCCGCCGCTTCCACAACGCGACCGGCGTTGCGCCCAAGCAATATGCCGACGTGCAGCGCGTCCGCCGCGCACTCATCCTTGCGCTGGATGATCCCGATTGGGCCGCGGTCGCCCACGACAGCGGCTTCGCCGATCAGCCGCACCTTATCCGCGACGTAAAGCAGCGCTTCGGCGCGGCACCCCGCCGGATCGCCGGTTATTTCGGCGGAATGCATCACGAATTGCTCGACCTGCCGGATGGCCGAAACATCCAAGCCCGGCCCGCCAGCGCCGCCTAAGAAGGATGCGCCACCGTTACGAAAGGACCGCCTCATGCGCCGTCTCTCCACGCTCCTCCTGCTGGTCGCCGCGCCGGTTGCGTTCATGACGCCCGCCTCCGCCCAACCGGCCTCGCCCGAGGCGCTCCAGGCCCGCCAGCGCGAGGCGATGGCGCCCTTCGCCTGGATGGAAGGCGTGTGGCGCGGCCCCGCCTGGGCAATGACGCCTCAGGGCCGCCACGAGGTCACGCAGACCGAGCGCGTCGGACCGTTCCTGAACGGCTCCATCCGCGTGGTCGAAGGCCGAGGCTACGATGCGGACGGCCGGGTCTCCTTCAACGCCATGGGCATCATTTCCTACGACGTGGCCGCGAATCGCTACACGATGACCTCCTGGGCGATGGGGCGGAACGGCGCATTCGAAATCAGGCCGACGGCGGACGGCTACACCTGGGAG
>JBBSLM010000228.1:0-4265 GCA_038255245.1 Sphingomonadales bacterium | reverse complement strand
CGGCTGGCGGGGCAGCGGCTCGTCGCGATTGGCGGCATTCAGCAGGAAGGTCGCCATGATCACCGCGGCCTGACGCAGATCTTCGGCGCGCATATGCTCGTACGTGTCGATGCTCGAATGGTGCAGCCGCGCGCTGTAATCCAGCGGGTCCTGGATGAACTGGTAAGCCGGCAGCCCGACCGCCTGCATATAGACGTGGTCGGTGCCGCCGCTGCCCCGGATCGCCACCTGGGTTGCGCCCATCGTCGCGAACGGCGACAGCCATTCCTGAAAGATCGGCACGGCGGCCAGATTGCCCTCGGCATGGATGCCGCGAATCTTCCCCGAGCCGTTGTCGAGGTTGAAATAGGCCGTCAACTCGCGGTGGCCGGGGCGCAAGGTGATCGGGTAGCGATGCCGCCAGGTGCGGTTGTCGGGCAAATTGGCGCGGTTGGCCGGGGCGGGCGGGCGGGTCGCCAGATGCTGTTCGACATAGGCCAGCGAGCCGAGCAGGCCCTGCTCCTCGCCATTCCACAAGGCGAAGCGGATGGTGCGCTTCGGCCGCACGCCCAGGCGGGAGAGGATCCGCGCCGCCTCCATCACCACCGCGCTGCCGGCGGCATTGTCGACCGCGCCGTCGGCGGCGACCCAGGAATCCAGATGCGCGCCGGCCATGACGTAGCCGGCCGTGCGATCGGTCCCAGGAATGTCGGCCAGCACGTTGTAGGCGCGGGTGTCCTCGTCGTGGAAGCGCACGTCGTGATTGAGTTCCAGGCTCGGCGGCGCGTCGGTCAGCGCTAGCCGGGCGAGGCGGCGATAATCCTCCGCCGCAAGCTCGACGCCGGGCAGGCGCGGCGTGCGGCCCGTCTGGTAGGTATAGCCGGCGCCGTGCACCAGGCCGCCGTCGCGATAGGCCATGCGCGCCCAGGCGAGCGCGCCTTCTTCTGCGAGAAAGGCGTCGAGCCGCTCGGCGAAATCGGCGCGATCGAGCGATTCCTCGATCGCTTGAGGCGAATAATTGGGCTGCTGGTAGGTGTTGCGCTCGGCCAATTGCTCGCCGGTCAGGCGGCGGAATTGCGGGTCGGTCGCGTCGCGCGGCGCGGTCGGCCGGCTGACCATCACGATCTTGCCACGCAGCTGTCCGCGCCAGCGCGCGAAATCCTCGATCCTACTCATCGGCGCGACGATCACCGGCGCGTTGATCGCGCCGCTGGTGGGCGGCGTCCACGCGACCGGGATGGAGCGCAAGGTGAGCACCCGCGGTGCTGTCATCCGCGCGCTCGCGGAGACGATCGACCAGCCGCGGCCGAATTCGAAGCCCTCGGCGCGCACATTGCTCAGGCCCCAGTCGCGGAAGCGCTGCTGCGCCCAGCGCTCCGCCTCGCGCATCGCCGGCGAATTGGTCAGCCGCCCGCCGATCCGGTCGGTCATGTGCGCCGCCGTCTCCATCACTTCGCTGCGGTTCATCCCCTCGTCGAGGATGCGGTTGATCGTCGTGCGCTCGGTCTGCGCGGCGGCGGGGGAAGCGAGCGGCATAGCGACACAGGCGGTCAGGAGCAGCGAGGCGAAGCGCATGCGAACTTATTCTCCCGATCTGGTTTGGCGGAGCTTGGAGCGGGTGAAGGGAATCGAACCCTCGTCGTAAGCTTGGAAGGCTTCTGCTCTACCATTGAGCTACACCCGCGTGCCGCCCTCGCCTAATCGCGCCTGCTCCGGCGGGCAAGTGCCACTGAAGGACGCGCGGGCACGCGGCAGGGCGTGGGGGCCCAATCAGTGGCGCGCGACCGCCGGTCCAGTCGGCCTGCTGCTTGCCGGGCCTGCTGCCCGATCAGCTCTTGTCACCTGACCGCCGCCGAATTGTTCGCGACGATCGCATCGCGCTGCTCCTGGGTCATTGCGCCCACATCGCGATCCGCTGCCTCGATCGCGTCCGACCGCTGCTCTCCGGTCTGGCGGACTTGATCGGCACGCGCGTCGAGCGCGTCGGCTCGGTTCTCCATGGCGTCGGCGCGATTGTCGGCGGCATCCTCGACCCTGTCGGCGAGATTTTCCGCCGGGCTCTGGCTGCAGGCACCCAGAGGCGCTGCGGCGAAGGCAAGGCACAGGGCAAGTTTCGATCCAGTTGAAATGCTGCGTCCGTTGGCCATGATCTTGGTCTCCTATAGAATTGGATGATTGCCGCTTGCGCGCGTTGTTGCTGCGCAAAGCGCTTTGCTGCCGCTAGTGGTGACCTGCGGCGATCTGTGAATGCGATTGGCCTGGCAGGCTCGAGCCCTACCACCCCGCACTTGCTTTCTTGATAGAAGATTAACGGCGCCAGGCCGGTGTTGTTCCTCAATCGCCGTCACTGCGCTCGGTCTGCGCCATCATCGCCAACCTCTCCGGCGCGAACGACTCCACTTCGGCCCGGTCCAGCTTCGAACGCGCGGCCTCGACCAGCCGCCTCGCTTCCTGCCGGCAGACTTCCCTCTGCTCGTCCGTGCGGCAATCGGCCGACACGGTGGCAAGCACGCTCAGCATATGCCCGCACGCGATCACGTCGGCGGCGACATATTGCCGCGGCCGGCCGAAGGCGCGGGCCATGAAGCGCTCGAAACTGTCCGGACAGGCGATCACCCGGACCGCGCCCTCGCGATCGCAGCGATAAGGGGAAGGGATCTGCCTCTGCGCGAAGGTCGAGGCGCCCGCGCCCAGCCAGTCCAGGCACGTAATCGCGGTCTCAGGATCGTTCACGCCGGGCGACAGTGCCCGGGCCGTAATCTCCACCAATTCGCTGACCAGGAAGTCGAGGTCGTCCAACGGCGTTCGCTTCACGCCGATCGAATAAGCCGCGCGCAGAGCATCTGCTGCCTGTTCCGCCCGCGCCACCGGTGCCGCCTGCATGAGCGGCCGCCCGCAATGGACGAAATCGCCGGGCCGATAGTTCAGCCGGACGATCAGATCATGCTCGCTCGCCGCGTCCATCAGCGCCTCATCATCGACGCTGCGGATGTAGCCGGTGGCCGCGGCAGCGACCGGGCAAGCCGGCGTTTCGGCGGGCTCATCCCCGGCCTGGTCGGCGGGATCGCCGATCGCCTCCGGAAATTGTCGGGGAATGGTCGCGATCAGCTGCTTGCCGACGCGCGCCGCGACATTGTTGATGTGAATGCTCTCCGGCACGTGATGGATGAAGAAGATCAAAACCGCGATCGAGCACAAACCGAGCGCCAGCCCGAACATGACCGCCAGTTGCGGCACGAACGAACCGTCCTCGCCGCCCCGGATCGTCCGCAGCACGACCAGGCAATAGACGAAGGTCGCGATGAACGTTCCAAGCGTGACCTGATTGCCGCGGTCGGACATGAAGTTGGTGAGCAGCCTTGGCCCATATTGCTGCGCGGCGAAGGCGATCGCGACGATCGTGATCGAGAAGGTGACGCCGGCCACGGTGATCATGGAGCCGGCAATGGTCGACAGCACCTCCTGGGCACCGTCCGGCTGCACCAGCTGATACCAGCCGATGCCGTCGAAGAGGCCGGCGGCCGGGCCGACGTCCAGCCAGACAAAGACGCCGCCCAGCACCAGAGCGGAAAAGGCCATGATTGCGGGAATGAACCAGTAGCTCGCGCCAAGGCTCTCCACGATGTTGCGCAGGCGCGATTTCATGCTGGCCAGGAGTGTGTCATCACCGATCAAAGCCTCAAGTGCCGCAGGGGTTCCGGAAGGACACGATTGCGTTGCTACGCGTTGGCCGGGCATGTTCTTCGACAATCTCGACGGCCTGGCGCGGGTCGCGGTCGCGTCCGTGGCGGCTTATGCCGGTCTCGTCCTCATCCTGCGCCTGAGCGGCAAGCGCTCGCTGGCCAAGCTCAACGCCTTCGATTTCGTCGTCACCGTGGCGTTCGGCTCGACCTTGGCCACCATCATCCTGTCGAAGGATGTACCCCTGGCCGAGGGGCTGCTCGCATTGGCGATGCTGGCGGCGCTCCAATATCTGGTCTCCAGCCTCTCCGTCCGCTTCGCGTTCGTGAAGGAAGCGGTCCGCTCCAACCCCACGCGCCTCGTCCGCGACGGCATCTTCCTGGACGCGGAGCTTCGTCGCCAGCGGGTGACCCGAAGCGAGGTCGAAGCCGCGATCCGGAAGGAAGGCATCGGCCAGGTCGAGGAGGTCGCGGCGGTAGTGCTGGAAACCGACGGCAGCTTCAGCGTCATCCGTTCCGCCGGCGGCGGCGGACCATTGTCCGCGTTGCGCGATGTCCGCGAGCCATGAACGGGTGCCCGCCGATCATGCGCTGGTGGACAGGGCT
>JBBSLM010000227.1:0-4266 GCA_038255245.1 Sphingomonadales bacterium | reverse complement strand
TCATAGCGCGCGCCGTTCAACGCCGGGTTGCCGCACCCGGTGAATCCGCCGTTAGGGCAAGTTGGGCGGGTCATGCGTTGCCGCCGCGCGTCCGACAACGAAATCTTGATCAAGCGTCGGTAATTGTCGGGACGGACTGTTGGAGACAATTTGTGAACGCGCCCCATCGCACCCTTTCGGAGGAGCAAGTAGGCCGACATCCGCGTGCCGAGACCATGCCCCCGGTGCGGCAGGACGACGCGGCTGTGCCGGAGTTGCGGATCAATGCCGATCTCGACACCGACGCTCTGGCCAAAAGCTACGCTGAAAATCGCAAAATTCGGCTCGCTGGCTTGCTCGCCGGCGGCGCGGTCGAACTCCACGACCATCTGCAACAGTCGGACGAGTGGGTCCACCTCGTCACCGGCCCCGAAGGCGTGCTCGAACATGACCGGTGCGCGCGGCGTCAGCTCGGGGCTGCGCGCTCGCACAAGATCGGCCTGGAAGCACAGGAGCGCGCCCGGAACGCTTTCCAATATCGCTACGAGGCGATCCGCGTGCCCGATGCCTACGAAAGCCCGCAGAAAGGCGATCTCCTCGGCCAGTTCGCGTCGCTCATGGCAAGCGCGGCGATGAAAGACCTGCTTGGCAGCATTATCGGCGCGCAAGTCGGCGGCTTCGCCGATGGCCAGGCGACCGCTTACGGACCCGGCGACTTCCTGACGCTGCACGACGACGCTGTTGAGGGTAAGAACCGGCTGGCCGCCTTCGTCTATGGCCTGACCCCGGGCTGGCGGATTGATTGGGGCGGGCTCCTCCTGTTTCATGGCGAGCGCGATCGCGACGCAGAAGCCCTGGCGCCACGCTTCAACTCCCTTGATCTCTTCGCCGTGCCGCGCGCGCACAGCGTCTCGCTCGTTTCCCGCGCCGCGGCGCATCGCCGCTACGCAATCACCGGCTGGCTTACGCGCTGAGCTCAGCCAGTTACTCTCTCCTCACCGACCGTCCCGTTACGGAACGGGAGATTTTGGACGCTTGAGCCGAAGGAGGTAGCGCGGCAGCACGATGCGCACCTGCCTCTATCCGAGGATAGGGAGGCTTGGAGGAGACTTTCGATGCGCGATCTCTATGAATTCGAACTGGCCCAGGTCAGCGGCGCCGGCAACTCACCGTGCCCGCCGACGGAAAAGACGAAGAAGGGCAATAACGGCTTCGGCAATGGCGCCGACGCCAACATTGCCGCGCCGGGCAATTCCGGCAAGACCGGCGGCGGTAAAGAAGGCAGCGTCGGCGACGATCGCGGCCCGCGCTAAACCCCAACCAGCTACAACATTGGGCCGGGGCGGCGACGCTCCGGCCCGTTGCTATTGTCCCGCCCGAGCGTGGTTCAGAACTGATCGGCCGGGAGATCGAACGCAGTCAGTATCGGGCAGGGGCCAGCACCGTTCTTCGCACAGTCCTGTGCAAGTCGCTCTAGTGCAGTCCGAGCGCGCTTCAGTTCGGCGATCTTGCCGTCGAGCGCTTTGATCCGCGCGGCAGCGAGCACCCGCGCTCGTGCGCGATCTTCGCCCGCATCCAGGTCGAGAAGCTCCTTGATCTCCTCCAGCGTGAAGCCTGCCGCCTGCGCCTGTTTGATGAACCTCAGGCGTCGCCGATCATCTGCGCCATAGCGCCGAATGCCCCCGTCACGCGTTGGTGTCTCCAGCAGGCCGCGGCGTTGATAGAATCGGATCGTTTCGACGCCAACGCCGCCGCTTTGCGCCAGGCGCCCGATCGTCAGTGATTTGAGCGCTTGACCCTGTACCATGGTACGCAACCTATATGCGGTCCGACTCGTTCTCAAGGAGCATGATATGTCGGATATGTCGAACCACCCGGCGGCCGCCAAACGGGCCGTCCTGCACCGGATGGTGATGCCGTCGCACACCTGCCCTTATGGGCTGAAGGCCAAGGATTTGCTTCAGCGATCGGGCTACGAGGTGGAAGACCATCATCTCACCACGAGGGAAGAAACGGACGCGTTCAAGGCGCTGCACGGCGTGGCGACGACGCCACAGATATTTATCGGCGGTCAGCGCATCGGCGGCTACGACGATCTGCGCAGATTTATGGGCAAACGCGTCGCAGACCCGAATGCGACGAGCTACCGGCCCGTGATCGCGCTATTCTCCATCACCGCGCTGCTCGCCATGGCGGCAAGCTATGCGGTCAGCGGCAGCCCCTTCACGATGCGCGCGGCTGAGTGGTTCATCGGTTTCTCCATGGTCGTCCTGGCGCTCCTCAAGCTCCAGAATGTGGAGAGCTTCGCCACGATGTTCCTGAATTACGATCTGCTGGCGAAACGC
Organism: Sphingomonadales bacterium; assembly: GCA_038255245.1. Lineage (GTDB taxonomy): Bacteria > Pseudomonadota > Alphaproteobacteria > Sphingomonadales > Sphingomonadaceae > Allosphingosinicella. The sequence goes on along the minus strand of JBBSLM010000227.1, from coordinate 1,942 downwards.
TGGGTGCCCTACAGCTACATCTACCCGTTCGCGGAAGGGTTTGCCGGCCTGTTGATGGTCGCGGGCGCGTTCACCTGGCTCTCCGTTCCGGTCGCCCTATTCATTGGCTCGATCGGCGCCGTTTCGGTGTTCTACGCAGTCTACGTTCAGAAGCGCGAGTTGAAGTGCGCCTGTGTGGGCGGATCGAGCAACGTGCCGCTCGGCTTCATCTCGCTCACCGAAAATCTGATGATGGTCGCCATGGCGGTGTGGATGGCCTTGGCAGCCCTCGGCCTGTCGGTCGGCTCCGAACATTCGATGGCGGCCCAGGCGCTTGCCGACGTGACGGTGCGGGCCTAAGTGACGCGCATGCTGTTCAAGCATCTTATCAGGCTGCTGACGCTTTTCGCGCTCTTGCTCGCGCCGCTGGGGATGCTTGGCGGCGCGTCGGCGTTGGCGGCGACGGCAAGTGCGAACGACAGCACGGGCAGCGGTCATTGTGCCGAAATGGCGGCTCCACACGACCAAGCTCCAGACAAACAGGCTCCGGTTAAGAGCCTTGAGTGCTTGATGGATTGCATGGTTCTTTGTTCCGGCTTGCCATCGATCTCTCCGCGGCTTGCCGAGCCGCTGGCGCCGTTGCCTATGGCAAGGGCGATTTCCGTCCCATCGCTTGAGCGGGGACTTACTCCGCAAGCAGAGCCGCGACCTCCCAGAATTTCCTGATCGATTGAGAGCGCCGTCCGGCGCGCCAGCAATCTGTCAGGAGAATCCACGTGAAAACCATTCTTATCGCCGCCGCCGCGGCTCTTGCTTTCGCCACGCCCGCTGCTGCGCAGCCCGCGTCGGCGCCCGCCGCCACATGCACCCCTGAGCACGCTGCCATGGGCCATTGCACGCTGCCGGCCCAGCCTTCCCAGCCCCAGTCTCAGCAGAGCCACCAGATGCCTGGCCACGGTCAGATGTCCGACTGCTGCCGGGACGCCAATGGGAACGGCAAAATGGACTGCTGCGAGAATATGGGCGCGGCGGTGCAAAGCCCGACGTCCCAACCGGCGCCCGCGCCTCAGCCGCAGACTCATCAGGGTCACTGATCTCAACTGATCGGAAGGAGGGCGGCGTCATCGTCGCCCTCCAGACGTTCAGCAACGGCCCCGCGCTGCGCGGCCATCAGGAAGAAGAACATGTCAGATAAACTCGCCATCGATCGGCGAACCCTGTTGCGCGGTGGCGCGCTGGGCGGGCTCGGTCTTGCCCTCCCCAACCTCTTCCCGGCCTGGGCGCAACACGGGACGCACGGCCTGGTCGCCAAGGCGATGCCGACGCTCACCGGCAACGAAATCCGGCTGACCGTCGATCAAGGCATGTTCAACGTGGACGGCCGGACCGGCCACGCGATCACGGTCAACGGCACCATTCCGGCCCCGCTGATCCGCCTTCGCGAAGGCGAGAACGTCCGGCTGATCGTGGACAATCGCCTGGACGAGGACACGTCGATCCATTGGCACGGCCTGATCGTGCCGTTTCAGATGGACGGCGTTCCCGGCATCAGCTTTCCGGGCATCCGCGCCCGGTCAACCTTCACCTACGAGTTCCCGCTCCGGCAGTCCGGCACCTACTGGTATCACAGCCATTCCGGGCTTCAGGAACAGATGGGCCATTACGGCCCGATGATCATCGATCCGGCTGGCGACGATCCGGTCGCTTATGACCGCGAGCACGTTATCGTGCTGAGCGACTGGAGCTTTCTTCACCCGCACCGGATTTTCTCGCGCCTCAAGCAGGAAGGCGGCTTCTTCAACCGGCGGCGGGAGACGCTTCTCGGACAACGCAGCGAGCAATTGAGCCGCGAAGACCGGAACATGTTCGCGCAGATGCGGATGGACCCCTCCGACATCGCCGACGTGACCGAGGCGGCCTATACGTTGCTCATCAACGGCCACAGTGCGCGGGAAAACTGGAC
>JBBSLM010000226.1:0-4270 GCA_038255245.1 Sphingomonadales bacterium | reverse complement strand
GCGTCGCAGACCAGCTCCAGATCGTGGCGGACGACGTTCAGCACGCCGCCCTTCTTGATGCCTGGCGACTTCTCTTCGTTCTCGAAGCGCACCGGCACGTTGACGTTCACCTTGCTGTGCTCGCCGATGCGCAGGAAATCGACATGCAGCGGCCGGTCGTTGACCGGGTGGAACTGGACATCCTTGGGCAGGGTGCGGGCGGTCTTGCCGCCGACTTCGATCATCACCACCGAATTCATGAAGTGGCCGGTCCGCAATTGCTTGACCAGAGCCTTCTCTTCGATGTGGATCGAGGTGGGTTCCTCATTGGCGCCGTAAATCACGGCGGGGACGCGGCCTTCGCGGCGCAGGTAACGGGAGGCTCCCTTGCCAGCCCGATCGCGCGCCTCGGCCGACAGCGTAAGCTGCTCGCTCATATGCATGTCTCCAAAACTTGGGGTGTCATAACCCGCTCACGCCTCCAGGGATGACCATGAACGGGAAGCGCGCGCCTATAAGGGAGAGTGGGACGAGAGGCAAGGGTTGGGGAGAGAGACGCGCCTGCCTTGATCCTCCCCGCGATTTCGCGGGGAGGGGGACCGGCGTCAGCCGGTGGAGGGGGTGCGCGAAGCGCACTCTTCGACAAGATGATCGACGACGCCCTCCAGGTTTCGGAACACTTCCGCGGCCGGAATGCGAACGGTTTTGATCCCGCGCTTTTGCATCTCGGCATCACGAGCGACGTCGCGGAGAGCTCGCTCCTCGAAGTCATGCGCGTCACCATCGACTTCGATCGCCAGACCAGCCTCGCGGCAGAAGAAATCGAGTGTGGCAGGATCGGCAGGGCGCTGGCGGCGAGACTTGAAGCCTCCGGGCCTCGTCCGCAGCACCTGCCAGAGCGCGATCTCGGCCGGCGACATTTCGCGGCGTAGCTTTCGAGCGCGCTGGACCGGCGTCATCGAAGAACCCCCTCCACCACTCGCTCCGCGAGCGGTCCCCCTCCCCGGCAAATGCCGGGGAGGATTAGAATTCACCGCGCCGGCGTCAAATTCGGCACCCGCTCCGAGCCGATGTTCCGTTGCCGCAGGAAGGTCTGGACGCTGTCGGGGCCCACGAGGTGCCCCGCGCCGACCGCCATGAAGACCACCCCCGGCCGGTCCATCCGCTCGTCGATCCATTCCGCCCAGGCGCGGTTGCGGTTCTCCAGCAAGGCGCGGCGCAGCGCCGGGTTCGTGCTGAGCCCCTCGTTCATCACCCGCTCCATCCCCTCGGCGTCGCCCGCATTCCACACCGCGAGCATGCGCTGCAGAATCGTGTTCATCTCGTCGAGATTGTCGAGCGACTCCTTTAGCTGCGCGATCTGCGCCTCGCGCGGCATGGAATCGAAGATGCGGATCTGGCTTTCCAGCGTCTCGACCGCGCCCAAAGTCATGTTGCGCCCTTCGGCGGCGCGCAGCAGCACCGATTCCGCGCCATTCTCGCCGGTCAGCCCCATGCGCTGCGCGACGACGGCACTCAGCGACATGCTGACGAACCAGGGTTCGAACAGGTCGAACGCGCCGGGAGGAGCGCCCAAGGTGGCCAGGGCCTCGTTCAATATCCGGTTCTGGTCCGCGCTGAGCAGGTCGGAGATCTTCCGGCGCTGGCCGTCGATCGCATATTCGATGATCAGCGGCTGCATCTCCGTCGCCATTTGCTGCTGCCCGCCGCGCATATCGACTTCGGTCACCAGTTCCTGGGCCTCGTCGAAGGCGATTCGGACCTCGTCGTTGAACCAGTCCGCTCGGCCGTCCAGCAAGTGAAAAGTGCCGAACAAATAGATGGTCGTGTCCTCGTCGCGCACCACCCACATCGCCGGATCGGCGTCGGGGAGGTTCGCCTGCGCGGTTGTGTTGGCGGCGGCGACATTGGCCGCGCCGGCATTCGCTTGCTCATTGTCCGCGCCGCCCGAGCAGCTGGCGAGCGCGAGCGCGCCGAACAATGCGATGGCCTTGAACTTCATGTCTCTCACTCCACGCTCGCCGATCAGCGTTGCCGGCAGCGGTCTTCGCTGCGGCTCCGGCACCAGGGATAGGTTCGAACAACCGCCGTTCCCGGCACCCGCGCGGACGCGATCCCGGCGCGGGCCAGATGCTCCTGCACACTGCCGCGGCCGACCAGATGGCCCGCGCCGACGGCGACGAACACGGTGCCCGGCCGGTCGAGCCGGTCGTCGATCGACTCCGCCCAGGTCGCGTTCCGGTTGGTGAACAGGATGTCGTAGACGATCCGGTCGTCATTGCCCGATTGCTGCATGGTGATCGCGGCGATCGCCTGCTCGTCGCCGCGCGCCCACGCAGCCAGCATCGGCCGCAAGGTCCGCACCGCGGCCTCCGGGTCCGCGATCAATTCCTTCAGGCCGCGCAGCTGGGCTTCCTCCGGCATGCTGTCGAGCATCCGGATCTGGAATTCCGACGTTTCGAGCTGGCCTTCCGTCATGCCGCGCTCGCGGGCCGCGCGGCGCAGCACGGTTTCCGGCGCATTGGCTGTTTCGAGGTCGAGCCGCTGGGCGGCGATCTGGACGAGGGTGAGGCTCACGAACCAGGGCTCGAACCGGTCGAACGCGCCTGTCGGCGCGCCGAGGCCGGACAATTGCCGGTTCAGGGCCTCATTCTCCTCTGCGGTCAGGCGGGAGGACAAAGTGCGGCCCTGCGGATCGACCGCATATTGCATGATCAGCGGCCCCATGATCGCTTGCTGCTGCGCCGGGTCCTCGGGCAGCAGCACTTCCAGGACCAATTCACTCGAGGCGTCGAAGGCGGTTTTCACCTCGTCGTTGAACCAGGTCCGCCCGTCCAGCAAGTGGAAGGTGCCGAGCAGATAGATGGTCGTGTCCTCGTCGCGGACCACCCACATTGCCGGGTTGGCATCGGGCAGGGTCGCGGCGGCGACGGGGGCTGCCGGAGTCGCGGGCTGCGCATGCAGCGGCGCGCTGAGCGAGGTGAAAGCCAGCAGTCCGGCCAAAAACATCTTCATCGAAAGGTCACTCCAGTAGGTTCGGGTTCAAGCGGGTAAGGCGAACGGGCTTCAGCGATATTTCTTCCACATCCACACCGCGCCCATCACGAATATGGTCGAGAAATAGATGAGGATCATGTCCGGCGCGGGCAGGAAACCGCCGCGCCAGGCGATCCACCAGATCGGCAAGCCCAGCATGAAGACGTTGAGGCCCCACAAGGCGCCGTCCTTGTAAGCCGCGATCTCCTGCTCATCGACCGCCGAGCGGTGCCAGACGAAGGAGAGGATTGGCAGCACCACGCCCATCAGCACCAGCAGGACAATGGCGATGGCGGGCTGCAGCGGCTCGTTGCTGAGCAGGCCGTCGGCCAGGCCAGGGCCGCCTTCGGTGAACATCATCAGCAGCGCGGTGACGAAGCCGAGCGTCGCGCAGGCCAGCAGGATATTGCGGTTCAGCCGCTCCTTGGCCGTCGGCGGCGCCTCGCCGGTCGGCGCGTTCAGCATCCGGATCACCAGCCACAGGCAGGTCAAGGCCAGCAGCACGACGCCGCCGATGATCGCGCCGGTCACCAGCGTGATGCCGTCGCGTTCCAGTGCCCCCGCGGCGACGCCCGTGCCGATCCCGGCGAGGAAGATGGCCGCGAAGATCAGCCCGCCGATCTTCAGCACGCGCTTTACGCGCTGGGCGTTGTCCACGTCTCCATGGTCCACCTCGCCGTGCAGCTCATCCATTGCCGCCACCGCCGGTCTCGTCATCGAAAATCTCCTCGATCTGCATCTCGAACAGGCGACCGATCCGGAAGGCGAGGGGGAGGGAGGGGTCGTATTTCCCCGTTTCGATCGCGTTCACGGCCTGCCGTGACACGTCGAGATGCCCGGCCAGGTCCGCCTGGCTCCAGTTTCGTTCGGCGCGCAGCACCTTCAGCCGGTTCTTCATGGCATGATGGTCCAGCGGGGCCATGGGCTCAGGCCAGCAACGCCGCGCCCACGAGCGCCACGGCGCCCGCGACCATCAGCAGCGCGATCAACAATCCCCATTCGTCCCCGCTCAGGCGAAAGGCCTGCATCTCCAAATCTCCAGTCACCGTCACGTGACATAATGTCAAGCGACCATGACAAGATGACGACTCGATCCGGAGATGTCAAGCGACCATGACAAAGGGTCAGCGAAGCATGACATGCTTTCCAGTAACCGTTTGATTGTCAACGAAAAAGTTCGAAGCTATTCGATCCGCCGGACTTCGAAACCGCGCGCCGCCAGCATCGTCTGCACCGAATCGGGCCCGGCCAGATG
>JBBSLM010000225.1:0-4277 GCA_038255245.1 Sphingomonadales bacterium | reverse complement strand
GCGTTTGAAAATCGCGTTCGGCATTTTAACGACCCCCTACCGGAACGACGGTGACAGCATTCCCCCGCACGACGCGCACCGTCGGGCCTTGCGGGATGTTCGGATCGCCGGCTTCGCGGACCGTCACCGTGACGGGAGCGGGACCCGCGACCGGCGGCGGCGCGACCGGACGCTGGCGCGGCATCGAGCGGCGCTGGAAGCGCGACACGTCGCCGCCGACGGAGAAGGTCGTGCCATTCTCCTGCGGCTGGCTGGCAACGCGCAGCAGCACCTGCCGTTCGGCGGCGGTGTCGCCATTTTGCGGCATCTGCACCTCGCCCGAAGCGATCGCGCGCTCCAGTTCGGCATTGTTCTCGGCCAGGCCGCGCAGCGACAGCGACAGCTGACCGATGGTCTGCGCGACCATGATCTTCTCGGCGATGCGGGGCGTGGCCTCGAACGTCACCGTCGAGGTCGGCGTTGCGACCTGATTGCCATTCTCGTCGCGCGAGTTGATGCGCTGATCGACGGCCAGGACGCGGATGTTGCGGATCACCGTCTCGGACACTTTCAGCGACGGCTCGCCTTCCTGCGTTCCAGTCACTTCCTGGGTGAGCACAAGATCGACGCGGTCGCCCGGGAAGACGAAGCCGGCGACACCGCTGGTGGCCGAGACGCTGACCGTGATCGCGCGCATGCCTGGCCCCAGCGCGGCGGCCAGGAAGCCGCGGTCGCCCGGCCGCACGATCGCGCCCTGGGTGAGCGGCTGACCGGCGGCAATCTCGTTGCGGACGACGGTGCCGATCAACTCCTGCGGATCGCCGCCTTCGCCGTTGCGGATGAAGTAAGCCGGCTGCACGAGGCCTTCGGGCCACACCTGATAGCGCAAAGCCTCGGCATCGATGATCGTGCCGACCGGGAGCGTGCGGGTTGCGACCAGCACTTCCGGGCCCTGCTGCACCGGCGCCTGGGCCACGGCCTCGGGCGTCGCAGCACCGATGAACATGGTGCGGGCGAAGAAGGCGGTGACGCCTGCCACGATCAGCGCGCCGACCAGCAATATAATCTTCCGAACGTCCATGACGCGTCTCGCCTCCCAGGCCGCGAATTCAATAAGATTCGTGGCTATCCATCATCCAAATTGGTTAAGGAACCGTTCGCCAATCAGCCAAAGGCCGGAAAAGGCGATGGCGACTCCGTACGGAATTTCGGGGTTCGGCCCGCGCTTCAGCTTGCTCCAGACGAGCATGCCAATGGTCAGCGCGCCGCCGGCAAAGGACATGATCACCAGCATCAGCAGCAAAGCCTGCCACGGCAGCCACAGCGCGAGCGCCGCGAGCAATTTCACGTCGCCGCCGCCCATCCAGCCGAACGCGAACATGGCCGCAAACACCGCGAAGATGATCGCTGCGACGCCGAGCTGCAGCGCCATGTCGGGCCACAAAGCGAGGCCTTCGGCAAGCCAGAAGGGGATGGCGAGCAAAGCGATCGCGATCACCGTCCAGTGCGGAATCTCGCGCTTGCGGATGTCGCATATCGCCGCGGCCAGCAGCAAAGCTGCCAGCGCGCCAAGCAATAACCAGGAGACGTCCTCACCCATCAGAACAGGGCAATAGGAAAGGTTGATTAGGAAAACGTAACCGCGCCGCTCACCTTCGTGCCGGGCTTTCCCCGAACGAGCGGATCGGGCAAAATGCGCAGCTTGGAAGGGGAGGGTGCGATGATCGCCGAATTGGCTTTGCTGTTGGCCGGCACACAGCCGGACGTCGGTACGCAACAGCCGCTCGGGCGCTTTCTGATCTGTCCCGGGCATCCGCGCTGCCCGCGCAGCAATGATGGTGAATCCGGCGAGGTGAATTCCGCGCTCGCGCCGAGTTACGGCACGGTGACGCTCAATAGCGGCTTCCTGCCCGATCCGCGCGTCGTACGGCTGACCTCTGGCGGGGACGTGGACGCCGCGACCCTGCAGCCCGGCTGCACCGGCTTCGTCTCCCGCGCGCCCGACGTCCGCGTCGCCTATCAGGCCGGGACGCTGCCGCTGACCTTCTCCGCGGTCGGCGCGAACGTGTCGCTGCTGATCAACGGCCCGGACGGCCGCTGGCATTGCACGCCGCTGTCATCGACCGGAGCCGCCTACCGCTTCGCGCGACCGGCGAGCGGGCGATATGAAATCTGGGTGGGAGCGCCACGCGGCGGCGGCGCGAGCGTGCAGTTGGAAATCTCCGAACAGGCAGATGCCGGGGCGGTGCCGGGCGACTGACGCTGGCGCGACAGGCTGGACGGAACGGGCTGGCCCGGCTTAACCGCCTCGCGATGAGCGAGATCGACCGGCGCGCCTACCCGGAAGGGCTGCGGCTATGGACGTGGACGGCGCCGGACGGCTGGCGCTACCGCCGCGCCGACTGGCCGCAGCCAGGCCGGGCGCCGCGCGGCAGCCTGTTGTTCGCCGGTGGGCGTGGCGATTTCATCGAGAAATATCTGGAGGCGGCGGGCCACTGGCATCGTGCTGGGTGGAATGTCGCATCCTTCGACTGGCGCGGACAGGGCAAGTCGAAGGGCGATATCGAGGGGCAGGATATTCCGAGCTTCGATCCTCTGCTCGACGATATGGCGGCGCTGGTGGCCGACTGGATTGCCGCAAACCCCGGCCCTTATGTGATCGTGGCCCATTCGCTGGGGGCCCATATGCTGCTCCGGTTGCTGATCGAACGGTCGCCGCCGATCGCCGCGTCGGTGCTGATCGCGCCGATGATCGACGTGAACAGCGCACCCTTGTCACCCCGTCTCGCCCGGATCGCGGCGAGCGCGATCACCGCCGTCGGCTTCGGCAGAAGGGGATTGTGGAAGGCGCCGCTGGCGACGGCCCCGGCGGGATCGCGCCGCCAGCAGGTGCTGACTTCGTGCGTCGAACGCTATGAGGATGAGGCCTATTGGTGGGAGCAGGAGCCGGATTTCCAGCCCGCCGCGCCGACCTTCGGCTGGCTGCGCGCGGCCTATCGCTCGGCCCGCATCTTCACGCCGGCCAATTTGAAGCGGATCGGGCTCCCGATCCTGATGCTCGGGGCGGTGGAAGATCGGCTGGTCAGCGCAGCCGCGATTCGTCGCGCGGCCTCGTTTTTGCCCAATGCCGAGCTCGAAATGTACGAAAGCAGCGCTCACGAAATCTTGCGCGAGGCGGACCTGGTCCGGCGCGCCGCGCTGGATCGCATCGATGCGTTCCTGGACCGGCACGCGGCATGACGCGGCGCTACGACATCGCCATTGTCGGCGCGGGCATGGCGGGGGCAAGCCTTGCCGCGGAACTGGCGCCGCACGCCTCGGTCGTCTTGCTCGAGGCCGAGGACCAGCCCGGTTATCACGCCACCGGCCGGTCGGCGGCCTTCTGGTCGGAAACCTATGGCGGCCCCTGGGTACAGCCGCTGACCACGGCGTCCAGGCCGCTGCTGGAAGCGCCCGACCCGGCTTTCTCCGAACGTCCCTTTTTGTCGCCACGCGGCGCCTTGCATATTGCCGATGCCAGCGGTGAGGCGGCGCTCGACGAACTGCTCGCATCGTTCGGCGGTTCGGTCGAGCTTCACAGCCTCGACCGTGCCGCCTTGGTCGCACGCCTGCCGATGCTGCGCGCGGGCTGGCATCGCGCCGTCGCCGAGCCGAGCTGCGCCGACATCGACGTGGCCGCTTTGCACGCTGCCTATTTGCGAAGCGCGCGACGGCATGGTGCGGTGCTGACGACGGACGCCGCCGTCACTGGCCTGACGCGAGAGACGGGCGGCTGGGCGCTGTCGATGAAAGCGGACCCCGTCGCCGCCGCCATCGTCGTCAATGCGGCGGGCGCATGGGCCGACACGCTCGCGCACCTCGCCGGGGCGCACCCGCTCAACATACGTCCCTATCGCCGGACGCTGGTGCAGCTTGCGGTGGAGCCCTCGGCCGATCCAGCCTTGCCGCTGGTGATGGACGCGGCTGAACGCTTCTATTTCAAACCCGAGGCCGGCGGGAGGCTCTGGCTCAGCCCGCATGACGAGACGGCATGCGACCCCTGTGACGCCGCGCCGGAGGAATTGGACACCGCCATCGCCATCGACCGCTTCGAACAGGCCGTGGATTGGCCGATCGAACGGATCGAACGCCGCTGGGCGGGCCTCAGAAGCTTCGCCCCCGACCGGCTGCCTGTCTATGGCTTCGATCCGGTCGTGCCCGGCCTCTTCTGGTGTGCGGGGCAGGGCGGCTTCGGCATCCAGACCGCCCCCGCCGCGGCGAAGCTGGCGGCGGCGTTGCTGCTGGGTCGGAAGCCCGAT
>JBBSLM010000224.1:0-4294 GCA_038255245.1 Sphingomonadales bacterium | reverse complement strand
GGTGCGCGGGCCGAGCTCGCGGAACTCGATATCGCCGGCCGCAATCGCGATCAAATAGGGCGCTACGGGCAAGTTCATGCGGAAACGATAGGCCTTGCGGCCGGCCTCGGCCGCTTCGCCCTCGGGCGTCAGCCGGTCGCCGGACATGACGACCTTCAGCGCCTCGGGCGCGGTGACGCGCGCTTCCCAGGTCTGGCGGATGCCGGGGCTGTCCTGCGTGGGAATCCAGGTGCGGTTCAGCGTCGGCTGGCCCTGGCTGAGCAAATAGGGATGGCGCTTGCCGGCGGTCTGCTCCGGCGTCAGCCATTGCAGCGCCTCGGCATCCGCGCCGCTGCGATAGCGGATCGCGATCTTGCGCGCGCCGGCCAGCTGGATCGTGACCGGCGCGCCCTTCGCCGGGTCCACCGCGCCGACCGTATATTGCAGGGCCGCGCCGCCGTCGGCGTTGGTGATGGCCTCGATCTCCAGGCCCTTGCTGTCGAGGATGATTTCCTGCGCGCCATCGGCGGCCTGGAGATCGAGCGTCGCGGTGCCGGCGACGCGCTTGCCTTCGAAATCGAGCGCGAGATCGAGCGCGACGTGGGTGACGCGGGCCACTTCCGGGCGGGCGTAAGAGTGCGGGTCGCGGGCATCCTCGCCGGTCAGGATTGGCGCGACCATGCGCGCTTCCTGCTTGTTTTCCGCGGGCGACGCCTGATTCTCCGTTGCGGCTGGGGCGCAGGCGGCGGCGGCAAGGCAGAAAGCGGCGGCAAGGATACGCATGGGCTACTCCACATTATGATCCGTCATTGCGAGGAGCGTAGCAACGAAGCAATCCAGAGCAAGGCTGCTCGGGATGGATTGCTTCGCTGCGCTCGCAATGACGGGTCTGGTCATTAGGGGTTCGAAGCTGAACTGGAAATATCGGCCTGCAAATGTCGCGGAAGGGTCGGTTCCGACAGGATGCGGCGCATTGCGGTCCAGCGAGCGGGGCCGGCGGGGAAGCGTTCGAGCCAGGCGCGCGCCAGATCCTTGCCGAGCCCGTAATTGATCACATAGGAGCGATATTGGTCGGTGAAGGCGATCAACTGGCGGGCGCGATCCGCGCCGACCAATTGGTAACGCTGGGTCAGCTCGATTGCCTGCTCGCGCGTGAGGCGGCCTTCCAGATAGTCACGGGCGATGGTGAAGCGGGCGCCGGTCAGCGCCTCCAGCGCCTCCTGCAATTCCAGGTATCGCGCCACGTCGCGCTGCGGCAGGCCGGCGAGCGGGCTCAGCACGTCGCGTTCGAAGGCAAGGCGCTCTTCGGGGCTGAAGGCCAGCTCGATGCCGTAATTGGCGGTGCCCTCGGCGATGAAGCTTTGCGGCGAATAAAGCGGGTAGAGGCTGTATTCTACCCATCCCCGGCCGCGCGCGAGATCGCGTTCCAGCAGGGCATTGTAGGCGTGATGGCCGGGATAGCCTTCGTGGCAGCCCAGATCGACGGCACGGCTGAGCCGGATCGGCAGATCGGTGTTGATCTGAATGAGGCTGCGATAATTGCCCTGATAATAATTATAACCGGACCAGCTTTTGCCGGTGACGAATTCCAGTGTGAACGCCTCGCCCTCCGGCATCGCCATCTGCGCGACCGTCCGTCGCCGGCATTCGGCGATGGCGGCGCGCATCACCGCATCGAGCCGGTCGTTGGGGATGACGAAATTGTTCTGAAACGCATCAACGCGGGCGGAGAGTGGGCCATTGCCGGGCGCGAGCCGCTCGATTTCGGCCAGGATCGGGTCGTAATGCGAGAGCGGCCTGATCTCGGGATCGACCCCGAACAGGCCGCGCGCTTCCTCGGCGAAGGAGAGCCGCTCGCCCGCGATCATGCGCAGGCGGGTCTGGGCCGCGGTCAGCTGGGCGTCGAGGAACTCGCGGCGGCGGATTTGCAGCCGGTCCGACACCGGCGGCAGCGCGGCGAGTCGGGCCTTCAGCGCGGTCGCGGCCTCGCGGAGCTGCGCCACCAGGCGCGGTGCGGCTTCCGCCTGCTGCTTCCATTCGGCCGGGCCGTAATAGGCATCGACATAGCCGGCCTCATGCTTTTCCGCCTCCAGGCTCATGCGGACATAGGCCTCGGCGACGGCATCGACCGAATCGGCCCGATCCTGCGTGGTCGCGCAGGCGGCGGCGAACAGCATGGCCAGCAAGACCGGGATGGCGCGAAAGGTCCGGAAAGTCCGGGGGTCTCGCGCGGGTGCGCGCACGCCCGCGCGCGAGGGCTCTGCTGCGGGGCGGAAGGAGGTCGTCAGGATCATCATCCCGGGAGGATAACAGGTTGTGACCGTGTAGGAAAACGCCTCAGAAGCCCGAAAGGAAATGGGCGACGTTGGTGCCCAGCGCCTCGGCCGCATAGCCGCCTTCCATCACCACCACGGTCGGCAGCTCCAGCCCGGCAATGTCGCGGGCCAGCGTGCGATAGTCGCGAGTCTCCAGCGTGAAATGCGAGATCGGATCGTCGACGAAGGTGTCGGCGCCGTAGGAGCAGACGAGCAGGTCCGGCTTGAACGCGGCGATCGCGTCCAGCGCCTGCTCCAGCGCGCGGCGATAGGGATCGATGCCGGTGCCCTGCGGGAGCGGCAGGTTCAGGTTCGCGCCTTCGCCCGCGCCTTCGCCGATCTCGTCGGCATGGCCCCAATAGAAGGGGTAATCGGTCGCCGGATCGGCGTGGAGGGAGGTGAAGAGTACGTCGCCGCGGGCGTAGAAAATGTCCTGGGTGCCGTTGCCATGATGATAATCCACGTCGAGGATGGCCACGCGCTTGCCGGCCGCGACCGCAACCTCGGCGGCGATCGCGCTGTTATTGAGATAGCAATAGCCGCCGAGATAATCGGCGCCCGCGTGATGGCCGGGCGGGCGGCATAAAGCGAAGCCCAATGGATCGCCCGCCAGCACCGCTTCGGCTGCGCTGACGGCGCTCTGGGCGGACCAATAAGCGCCGTTCCAGGTGCCGGGGCCGATCGGGGTGCCCGCGTCGATGCTATATTGGCCCAGCAGGGCGTCGATGCGCAGCAGGTTCAGTGGGCGGCGCTTGACCGGCCAGACATAGCCGGTCGCATCGCCCGAGCGGCCAGCGCCTTCCCAGCGTTCGTGCGCGCTCTTCAGGAAAGCGAGATAGTCCGGGCTATGGACGCGCAGCAGCGGCGCGTCGCCATGATCCCTGGGCTGCTCGGTCTGCCCGACGGCGTCGAGGATCGCGCGGGCGCGGCCCGGATGCTCGGCATGCGCCACCCAGCCGCCATTATGCCATTCCTGCGCGGGGGCGTGGGCGAGCTGATGAGGATCGAAAAAGAGGCGCATCGGGAATTCCTACACCGCTCGGGCTGAGCTTGTCGAAGCCCTGCCTAGGTCTTGCCGAGCATGGAAGAAGGACAGGCCTTCGACAAGCTCAGGCTGAACGGGTCAAGAATTCGCAAAGTGCCATTCCAGACCGCCGGGCAGTTCGTCCGGCGAATAATCCACCTGGAGTACGCGGCGCGAACGGCCTTGTTCGCGAGTGCTGTCCGAGCCGTGCACGATCGCGGTTGCATAGGCCCAGACGTCGCCGCGCCGGGCGTGGCAGGCGGTCGGACGATGCGTTCTGGCGAGGTCGTCCAGCTGTTCGGTCGTCAGCCGGCCGAGACGATGGCTGCCCGGCAGGATGAGCAGAGGCGCATTGCCGCCATCGACATCGTCGAGATGGACGCGAAGGGTGGCCATGCGTGCCGTGATTTCGTGCGGCGGCTCCACGTGTGGGATGCCCGCCTTCACCGTCCATGGGCCGAAGCCCGCGACCTGTCTGCGTGCGCGGACTGCGATCGTGCGGTCTTGGTGTAAAGCGAGCGACCAATTGGCGTCGGCGTTCTTGTCTAAGAGGATCGCGCGCACGGGCTGCGCGGTGACGCCGATATGGGCGGCGGCGATCCGGCCGATTGGCCCGGTCGTTGCCAGCAGATCAGCGATGGCAACGAGCGCCGCCAATCGGTGTCCGGCGGCGCCGGGCAGCCCGGACAGCGCCAGTTCGATCCGACGGGACTCGTCCTCGCTAAGCGCAGCGGCGTGGAGCTCGGCGCCATCGCAACCGAAGTTCACCGCCGTGCCACCGCAAGGCAATCAGAGCTTCTCGGTCAGCTCCGGCACCAGTTTGAACAGGTCGCCCACCAGGCCGATGTCCGCGACCTGGAAGATCGGGGCGTCCTCGTCCTTGTTGATGGCGACGATGATCTTGCTGTCTTTCATGCCCGCCAGATGCTGGATCGCGCCGGAGATGCCGATCGCGACGTAGAGCTCCGGGGCGACG
>JBBSLM010000223.1:0-4314 GCA_038255245.1 Sphingomonadales bacterium | reverse complement strand
GCGCGCCGAGGAGCAGGCGGCGCGCTTCACCGTCGACATCCCCGCCGATCGCCAGCGCGTCATCAACAGCTGGGAGCGCTTCTTCATCTGCTACGATCTGGTCAGCGACCCACGCATCGTCGACCTGACCCTGCGCGCCAATCAGCGCGCCACCGGAACGCTCGACTTTCCCGTCGAGAAAGTGATCGTCGAACTCCCCGCCCCCAGCGGTTCCTCCGACGCCTTGTCGAGCGGCGCGGAGGAAGAACTGGTCGCCGTGAAAAACGCGGTGCTGGGCGCAGCCGTGCCCGAACGGCTGGCGGCGGTAAGGGGGCAATGCGGCGGGTGACCCTTGCACCCCGTTGCCTGCTGAATCCATCCTTACCGTTCCAACACCCCTGGAATGGGTAGACCGAGTTCGTCCCCCGTCTTGGATCCCACCCAACTCACGCCGTGTCCTTTTTCGTTGGCAACCACGAGGTGTGCCGCAGCCGAATACATCGCCAGCAAAATAGCCTGCACGCCGTCAATACCCGCGACCTTGTGCGATATCGAAGTCCCAAGACCATCAATCGCATAATCGCACCAGAAGTCACCGCCTTCGGACTCTCGGTACGGGCACCCTAACGTCACCCGCACCCGGTCTCCGAATTGCGTCTCGTAATCGCGGGAGGCGATTGGACCATTGCAGTTCGAGTTCATTCGATTCACCTAGGGAATAGGAATAAGATTGCGAGGCGGGAAAAGAAACCGTGAGGCAACGCTCAAAAACCAATATAAGGCAGTTGCTATGGCGGCGGCAGTGGCCGCGTCACGCCAAGTTACCAACTCTGGTACGGGTCGTCCAGAAATTCTAGCGGCATAGCGCTGCATCGCGCTAGCGTAGCATGCCTCGCGTCGGCTCGCGTCTGACAACCGTTGGCAACGGCGGATATCATCTTCGTACTCCTCATAAGCATCGTCTGGTTGTCCGAAAATGTTGGTAGTACTCGCTAAGTGAAGGCTTGCGTTTCCAATCCTTGGCCAAGGCCGTAGGGCCGGTCGCCTCACCCTTTCTCCTGTAACAACAATTTCGTTGTCAGTTCCGCCTTGAGAACCTCCGGTGCCGCCAAACCCGTCGGATGCACCGCCGCCGAATGGTCCGCCATCATCAGGAATATCAGCGCAGATACGGCGACTCTGAACCACCGTTTCGCCTTCCGTTGTGTAGCTGGCATCCTCATTCCAGCAGACCTGTCGCAGGCCGGAAGGATCAACCATGTTGATAGGGTCGTTCGACACGTAGCTGGCGAGATTAAGTTTCCCGCCGAGCTGCATCAACGGATCGAAACCGTGAGCATCCTGGCGAGCAAGCGGGTGTGCGCGTGCCGAGAGCAAAGCGTCGTAGAGCATCAATTCCTCCATATCGCTGGTTGAGAGACTGGTTCCCAGCCAAGCCGCCTTGCCGTGGCGAAGCCGGTCTGATTGCGTTGCAGCAACAAGAGGTATCCGGGCCGCGCATGCGACGAGATCAGCCAGCGTGATCCGTACCGTGCGAGATAATCAGCCTCGATGATCTGGCAGGCCGCCTGCCCCTGTTGCGCCCATGCAAAGCCGTTGCGGGGACTATGGCGAGCGATCAGGTCGGCGACCGCGAGCGCGTCCCGGTAGCGACGCTGCGCCATCAAATGCTCCACCACCGTCAGCGCCATCGTGGCAATTGCCTCGCGGCGCGGCAGCGAGCGCATGTAGAAGCCGCTCGCGACACCGCGATCACTTTAGCCCACGGTTTGCCTGAGCCACTCGTCCCGAGCCGGATTGGCGCCGCTGGTCGTCTCCAGATTGACGATTTTCCCGTTCTCATTGCGCCAGCGGACGAACAAATGATTGGCGGCCATGGCGAGCGAAACGTCGATGCGGAGCCGGTCGGCGAGGATCAAGAAAAGGATCGGCATCGATACGCAATTGCCGCGCCGACTCGTCAGATAATGTGAGAGCAGCTTGCTTGGCATTTTCCTGAAATCGTCGTGGTCATAGTCGAACCGCCGCCATTCGTTCCACGGCCCAGCCTCGTAGATCACCGCCCGTACCGCGCGCAGACGCGCCGCCTCGTCCGCACCCGCCCCGGCCATGTCCCGCGCCGCCGCCGTCAGCCGGTCCAACTCGACGAAAGGTCTCAATAAAGTCACACCTGGATCGACCAAAAAGTCGAGCGCGACCTTGGCGCGGGCATAGTCCAGCTCCGCCTCCGGCGCCGACAGCAATGCCGCTACCGCATCCGCGATGCCCGCCGGGACCGGGTGCGGTGAAGGGGTGACTTGGACGGCCAGTGCGGACATGCTTGCTCTCGATTCGTAATGTGAACATAGGTAGAACATTTGAAATCCTACATTGCAACCTCTTTGGTTCGTTGATGCTCGAAAAACTTACCTATCTTTCACGCGGGACTGTGTCGCTCGGCGGCATGGCGATCGAGATCGTCACCTTCGTCGGCCGGGTCGGCGACGGCCTGCTCTATGCCGCGCGGCTTGACGGGCAGCCGGTCCGGGTCCGGGAATATGCTCCGGCCGGGATCGTGGCGCGGCGTGCCGACGGCGGGCTGGAGCCGGTCGAGGAGAAATTCGCCGCCGCTTGGGCCGACGCGCAGGCGCGCTTCCTCGCGCAGGCGAAGGCGCTTGCCGCGATCCGGCACCATGCCCTCCCTCGCGTGGTCCACGCCTTCGCGAGCGAGCAGCCGGATCAGGGCGCCTGGCTCGTCACCCGGCCGGCCCGAGCATCGCTCGCACCTGAACTCGCCGCCGGGCTGGCGCTCCCCCCCGAGCGGATCATGCGCATCGCCGGCGAACTGGCCGACGCGCTCGCCGCGCTCCACGCCCAGGGCCTCACCCATCTCGACATCGCGCCGGAGACGGTGTCGATCGCCTCCGGGCGGGTGGAACTCACCGACTTCGCCGTGGACAACCGCCCCTTCATCGCCCTGCTCGGCAGCCAGGACGGCTTCGTCCGCCCCGGCTACAGCCCGATCGAGCGGGCCGACGCCACCGCCGCTGAGCCGCTCGCCCCGCCCACCGACATCTACGCCGCATCGGCCCTGCTTTACCGGCTGATCGAGGGGCGCGATCCGGCCCCGTGGGAGGAGCGCTGGCGCGACCCGAACCTTTCGGCCCTGCCCGACCGCGATCCCTATCCGCCCACTTTCCTCGCCGCGATCCGCCGGGGCCTGGCGATCGAGCCCGGCGATCGCTTTCCCGATGCCGGGGCGTGGCGCGCCGCGATGGCGTTGCCCGGCACGCAGGCCCCGGTCCCGAACCTGAGCAAAGCCATCCCGCCGCCGCCTTATCTACCGCAAGCTCACCCGCCGATGCCGACCGCCAATTGGCTGGTGCCGCTGCTGATCGGATTGATCATCGTCGCTTTGGCCGGGCTCACTTACATCGCCTATGCGCAGGGTTGGTTCGGCCGGTCGGAACAGACCCCGGTCAACGTCTCCCTCCCCGTGCCGACCCCGACCCCGATCCCCACGCCCGTCCCCGTCGAGCCAGTGCCGCCTGTGCTCACCATCGGCTCCAGCGTCGCCGGTCGACTCACCACCAGCGACACGCGCAACGGCGCCGGCCAATATGCCGACACTTATGTGATCGACGCGCGCGGCGGCGAGCGGCTGGCGATCAGCCTGTCCTCGGCCGAATTCGATCCGGTGCTCAACATCGCCGGTCCCGGCCTTTCCGCCAGCAATGATGACGACGCCGAGAGCGGCGGGCGAGACAGCCGGCTGGACGTGACGCTGCCGCGCGCTGGCCGCTACACGGTCACCGCGACCAGCTACGGCCGCGGCGAGACCGGCGCCTATCTGCTGGAGGTCGCCGCCGCCGAAGCGGAACCGGTCAAGCCTGGCGACGTCACCACCGTGGACCTGAGCAGCGCCGCGCGCCTGTCGGGCCGCTGGCGCGCCGAAAATGACCCGGCCTGCGCCGACCCGGCGACCAACATCGTCGCGGGCGACCGTCTGATTTCCCGGATCGGCCGCCTGACCCACACCCACCGGATCGTCGAGGCCGATGGCGAGACGATTCGCACCGAGGCGACGGCAGGCCCCGCCGCCGGGCGCGATTTCACCTTCCGCCTCGCGCCCGACGGCGGCAGTTACGAGGTCGAGGACGAAATCTGGATACGTTGCCGGACCTGAACGGATGAGAATCTCGTTGCGGCGTGACCGGCCCCTAGCATAGTGGGTTTTCTCGTCCGCTCGGCCCAGGTTCGGCCCGCGCGCCTATCTTTTCGAAGAGGTGGTTCATGGAGCTTCAGCAGGGTGGCAATACCGGCGTCGGCAGCATTCCGCTGACGATCGCCGTCGAG
>JBBSLM010000222.1:0-4318 GCA_038255245.1 Sphingomonadales bacterium | reverse complement strand
TCCGGCATAAGACATTGCTGAATGTTATAGTCGAAAGTTGAGATAGGTTGTCGACGGCCCTTTGAAGCCTGCTAGGGACAACGGACTATCAACAGCGAACGTGGGCGCCGGCGGCTAAGGACGGAGCACCCTCCCCAGCCCTAAATGAAAGCCCGCATGCCCCACGAAAGCAATGACAATGAGAGCCCGCCAGCGACAGCGCTGCATGCGGAACCCGATGCGCACGGGCAGGCGGCCCTGCTGCTCGTCGAAAGTCTGATCCACGAACTGGTCGCGCAATCGGCTCTTACCCCCGCCACCGCGGTCGATGTCATCGAGACAGCGACCAACGTGTCGCGCGAAATAGCTGAGGATCGTGGGGCATCGGCCGAAACTTTGCGCACGTCCCAATCCTTGCTGTCGGCCATCTCGCAAAGCCTGAGCCGCGATATCCGCTAAGCGGGATCGCCGATGTCGGGCCAACGCCACCTGAAGCCCCAGCTCGCAGAGACTTTCTCCAAAATCGCGGAATCAAACCTGCTATAATTTTCTTGGTTTGAAACAATGCTAGCAAGTTCCATCGCCAGCCGGAAACGACAAGCTGGTGACCGAGAGACATTCATCGTGCTCCCGTCCGATTAACTGGGGGGATCGTCATGGCTCATTATCGGCTTTATCTATTCAACGCGGGAAGTCACTTTTCCGGCGTGCACGACTTAAACGTCGAAACTGACAGGGACGCGATGCGGGCCGCGGGAGACTTGAACCACGCGCACGGGGTCGAGGTCTGGAGCGGGACACGCAAGATCGGTACGCTGAGGCCGGCAAGCCACGGCCCTGTCAGCACCTCGCCCGCACCCTTCGCTTCCTTTGCCCCGCCGACCGCCTGAACCGCCGCCGCCTTATTTGGGCAGCGAGGCGGCATCCAGATCGACGGCAAGCTCGCGCGGCCAGTAACGCAGCTTGGCGCAGGTCGCGACAAACGCCTTGGCGTCCTTTGCCTTGGCCAGAGCGATGCAGCCATCGTCGGGGCCGGGGATTCGAGAGGCCTCGAACAAAGTCTCGGCGCCGGCATTATAGCCGATATATTTGCAGTGGCCGAACGCATCCGCGACGAAATCCTTCGACGCCGCATCATTGGCCAGCATTTCGCCTCCCGCCGCCGACGGCAGGATCGCGACCGCGTCGAACAATACGGACGGGCCGCCGTCAATCTTGTGGCGGGCGGCAAGCGCCGTCCCATCGTCCAATGTCACGCCGCCAATCTTTGGCGCAATCACTTCCCAGACCGCTCCTTGCGCTTCCAGGGCGGCGGTCAGCGCATTGAACAGGGCCGCTTCCGAACCGTCGGTGAGGAAGATGCCCATCTTGCGGCCCTTGAAGCTGTCGGGGCCGTTGGCGAGGATGCTGAGCTTGTCCGAGGTCGGAAGGT
The DNA here is from genome assembly GCA_038255245.1 of Sphingomonadales bacterium. Taxonomy (GTDB): domain Bacteria; phylum Pseudomonadota; class Alphaproteobacteria; order Sphingomonadales; family Sphingomonadaceae; genus Allosphingosinicella. The sequence continues at coordinate 2,907 of JBBSLM010000222.1, read as the reverse complement.
CCTGCGTCGGCTTCGCGGCAATCGCGGCGTCAGGGAGCGCCATGCCGAGCCCGTCCGCGACGGTCGCGGCCAGATCATCATCGATGTTGCGCAGGTGCGAGACGGCCCGGGCGCGGATATCGACGCGCTCGACCTTGGACAGTTCGAATACCAGGGCATCGCCGATATGCTTCTGCTCGATCTCCTGCTGGCTGCGATAGAACATCCGCGCCTGGCTGTAATGATCGGCGAAGGTCTCGGAGCGGATGCGCTGCTTCGGCCCTTCGATTTCGGCCGGGAAGCTGACGAAGCCGCGGGTCGGGTTCTCGCGCGGGCCGGCATCGGCGCCCCAGCTGTTCGGCTCATAATTCACGCGGCCCTTCGGGTTGCGCATCGCCATGTGGCCGTCCTGCTGGAAATTCATCACCGGGCAGCGCGGCGCGTTGACCGGCAAATGGGTGAAATTGGGGCTGCCGAGCCGCTTCAGCTGCGTGTCGAGATAGGAGAAGTTGCGGCCGTGCAGCAGCGGATCGTCGCTGAAGTCGATCCCCGGCGGGACATTCTGCGTGCAGAAAGCGACCTGCTCGGTGCTCGCGAAGAAATTGTCGACGTTGCGGTTTAGCGTGAGCGTGCCGACCAGACGGACAGGCACATCCTCCTCGGGAATGAGCTTGGTCGCGTCGAGATGGTCGAACGCCAATCTGTCGGCCGTTTCCTGATCGAACAATTGGACACCCAGATCCCAAACCGGAAAGTCGCCGCTTTCAATCGCATCCCAGAGGTCGCGACGGTGGAAATCCGGATCGGCGCCGTTGATCTTGACCGCCTCGTTCCACAGCACCGATTGCAGGCCCTGCCGCGGTTTCCAGTGGAATTTCACGAAGGTCGACTTGCCCTCGGCATTGACCAGCCGGAAGCTGTGGACGCCGAAGCCCTCCATCGTGCGGAACGAGCGCGGGATGGTGCGGTCGGACATTTGCCACATCACCATGTGCCAGGCCTCCGGCGACAGGCTGGCGAAATCCCAATAATTGTCGTGGGCGGACTGGGCCTGCGGGAAACCGCGATCCGGCTCGTCCTTCACGGCATGGACGAGATCGGGGAATTTGATCGGGTCCTGGATGAAAAAGACCGGGATGTTGTTGCCGACCAGGTCCCAATTGCCCTCGTTGGTGTAGAGCTTGACGGCGAAGCCGCGCACGTCGCGGGCGAGGTCGAACGAGCCCTTGTTGCCGGCGACGGTGGAGAAGCGGACGAAAACCTCGGTCTGCTGACCGACAGTGCTGAGCACGTCGGCGCGGGTGAATTCGGACAGGCTGTCGGTCAGCTCGAACACGCCATGCGCGCCATAGCCGCGGGCATGGACGACGCGCTCCGGGATGCGCTCATGATCGAAGTGGAAGATTTTCTCCCGCAGGACGAAATCTTCCAGCAAGGTCGGACCACGCGGGCCGGCCCTCAAACTGTTCTGATTATCGGCGACCGGAATGCCCTGCTGCGTCGTCAGCGTGAGCGCCGCATCATCCGTCGTCTGATGGGTCTCGCCGCCATTGCCCTGCGCTTCGGCATAAGTGGTGGGAAGATCGGCGCCGGCCGGAAGCGCCGGTGCCTTGCCGGGGGTTTGACCCTTCGCCTTGCCGGAAGCGCCTTGTTTGCTCTTGGCCATGCTCAATCCTTTGATTTCGCGCGGCAATGTCACTGATGAAGAGACGGTGCGAGCAATATGTTTTCGACCGCGAGCGGAACTTATCCGGGAACTGATCCATGCTAATGACAGGGATGGCTGCGATCCGCGGGCGCTACCGCGCCGATTGTCGCGGGGCGAGGCGCGGCCAGCCGTCATGCCATTCCAGCCGGTCGAGCAACATGATGCGGCGGCTGTTGATGTCGTCGCTCGGCGTGTTGCGCGGGCGGCGGCGGTCTACGGCGTGGTAGAGCGTCCACCAGACACCGTCCGCCTGCTCGATCAGGCTGTTGTGGCCGGGGGCGAGCCAGCGTTCGTCGGCGGCAAGGATCACGCTGCTCGGCGCGCCGGTGGCCTGTTCCAGCGTCTCGAACGGGCCGGTGGCGCTGCGCGCGCGGGCCACCATCAGCGCGTAATGGGCATTGGGGCCGCAGCAATTGTCACCCGAGTAGAAGAGATAATAATAATCGTCGCGGCGAATGACCCAGGCGCCCTCGATCAGGCGCTGATAATTGGCGGGGTCGTCGGTGCGGTCGACGTGGAGCAGGTCGATCGGGCGACTGCCGGGCGCGAAGCTGATGCGATCGGAGCCGAGCTCCTGCACCTTGATCGGGCCGAAGCCCGAACCCCAATAGAGCAGGCGTTTGCCGGTGGCCGGATCGTCATAGCTCATCGGGTCGATATTGATGAAACCTTCGCCGCATTGGAGCGGCGCGCCGATGTCGGTGAACGGGCCTTCCGGCCGATCGGCGGTCGCGACCGCGAGGCACAGGCCCCGGCTGGTGTCGGTCAGCGCCGCGTCGGGCTTTGCGGAATAATAAAGGAAGTAGCGGCCGTCGGCGTGATGCACGTGCGGCGCCCAGAAATCCTGGGTTTGGCTCGCCCAGGCGGGCTTCACCGGCAGCGCGTCGCTAATCCGCTCCCACCGCACCAGATCGCGCGAGCGCGCCGCCTGGATGTTGAGCATCTGGCCGTCGATGCGGCCCTGCGTGGCGTAAGCGTAATAATAGCCGTCGGCGGTGCGCAGCACGGCCGGGTCCGGGAAGTCGCGGTCCAGCACCGGATTCTGATAGGCCGGCGGGACGAGCGTGGAGGGCGTCGTTGTGCAGCCGTGCAGACCGAGCGCCAGGATTGCGAGGGCAAGGCTGCGCATGACTCTTCCTTTCATTTCGCCGAAAAGCGCCAGACGATGACGTTGCGGTAGCTCTGTCCAGGGTCGAGCCGGGCGGAGCCGAAATCGGGGC
>JBBSLM010000221.1:0-4323 GCA_038255245.1 Sphingomonadales bacterium | reverse complement strand
GCGACTGCCGCGGCCGGTGCGCAGCCTGATGGCGCGGAGCATGACCGCGCTCTCGCCGAACAATTGGCAGAAGCTGGCGCGAATCATCCCGGCCAACAAGCGGCCGCGCGCGTTCGGGGAGAAGCTCCATAAGCTCGCGCCATTGCTGCGGCTGGAAGGCCGCGAGCAATATCGCCGCGTGTCGAGCATCTGGCACGACCCTGCCGCCTTCGCCCTGGGCGGCGCGGAGCGGCCCAATGCGATCGATGCCGAGCGGGCCGCAGACCTGTTCCATGACCGGGTCGAGGAATTCCGCTTCCTCGACCTCATGACCTATCTGCCCGGGGACATTCTGACCAAGGTCGATCGCGCCTCCATGGCGGTCAGCCTGGAGACGCGCGCCCCCTTGCTCGATCATCGCCTGGTCGAGTTCAGCTTTCGCCTGCCTTCGTCGCTGCATCTGCGTGGAGGCCAGACCAAGTGGATCCTGCGCCAGATATTGGAGCGCCACGTGCCGCGCGAATTGTTCGACCGGCCGAAGATGGGCTTCGGCGTCCCGGTCGAAAGCTGGCTGCGCGACGAATTGCGCGACTGGGCCGAGGATCTGCTGTGCGAGCGCAAGCTGAAGGATCAGGGCCTGGTCCGGCCCGAGCCGATCCGCGCCTTGTGGAAAGAGCATCTGTCCGGCCGGGCGAACGTCCAATATGCGCTCTGGCCGGTGCTGATGCTCGGTGCCTGGCATGACGCGCATCGCGAGACGCTGAGCGCCGCGCAGACCGCCCGCGCGGCTTAAGCCGCTAGCGCGCGCCTTGTCGCGCGGCGAGCGCGCAAGCGGCGCAGGCCCGCGCCAAGCGAGAAGCTTTCGCGATACCAGTCGAACAGGATCATCCCGCCCTGCGCGTTCAACGTGTGCGGGCCGCTGACGCCGTCCAGGCCCAGATAGCCGATCGGCCGCTCGCGATACTCCGTCTCGGACATTGCCTCGATCTCGAACGCGCGCAGGCCGTCGCCATAGCCGCCCTCGAAATCCTGGCCGAGCCGGATCAGGCGCTCGCCGTCGCGCAGGATGCTGCCGCCCATTCGTCCGCCGCGCGGCGACACCAGGATCGGGCTGGCCGGGTGCGGGACGAACGGCGCGTCTATGGCCGGCGCGCTCCACAGGAAAAGGGCGTTCGAGCCGACAGCGTTCAGATTGCCGAACAGATAGACCCGGCCCGCATGCGTCACGAGGGTCGGATCGAGCAGCGTCCGCCCGCCGGGCAGGTCCAGCGCGAAGGCGGGGATCAGCCTGTCCCCCTCGCCGCGATAGGCGGTGACCGGCTGCCAGGATGCGGTTTCCGGGATGATCAGCTGGTCCTGTCCGGACCCGAAGGTGAAGGGATAGGAGGCATGGCCTCCGAAATCCGACAGCGGCCGGTGCAATTCGTCCTCGATCAGCACGATCTCGCCAAGGCCGGTGCGGCGGCTCAGCGCCTCGACCAGCAGCCCCGGCGGCCGGGCGCTGAAGAAGGGATCGGCGTAGAACGTATAATCGCGCGCGGCCGCGATCGTCTGCCAGCTATCGCGCGCGGGAAACTCCGCGCCTTCGAACAATGAGGCGGCGGCGGGCGGCGCGGGGGCGAGCGAGACCTGCCACTTCTTTTCATACAACGCGCCATAGACCAGCCGCCCGGTCTTCTTCCTCGCCATGCGGAGCAGAAAGCGGGCGACGGTGAGGTTCGACGGCAGCCGGCAATTGCGCCCGTCGCAGGGCTTGGCGAGGCTGACCCCGGAAATCGCGTTGCGAATCGCCTGGTTGATGATCAGCGGCGAGTGGCGAAATGCCTCCACCAGCGTCGCCTTGTAGCTGTGGGCGTGAACTTTCGTCTCGGCGAAGGCAACGACCCGGCCGGCGTCGAGCTTGTTGCCGATCACCTGGACGATCTGGCCCATTACGCCCTTGCCGTCAGCCGTCTCCCAGAAGCCGGCGGGGCGGCCGCGATAATGATCCGGGTCGCCATGATGGTAGGACAGGATCGGCACCGGCAGCTGTTCTGCGGTCGGCACCCGCAGCAGGCCGAGCCCGAATTTCAGGATAACATCGAACCCGCCCTCGCGCAGCCGCTCGACGATATGCGGCGGCAGGCGCTGCCACGCGCCTTCATACTCCGTCTCGAACTCGATCGTGTCGGCGATCCGCTTCCCGCCGCCGACTGGAACCGAGCGCGTCTCCGCATTGCGCACGCTGAGCAGGTTCAGCGCGTAATAGAGGCCATGTCGCACCGCCTGTTTGCGGCGGTGGGTGTTGGTGCAGGAAAAGACCGTGATTTCGTCGCAGCCCTCGACCGCGTCGAGCGCGTCGAGCGCGAATTTCTGCACCTGTCCCGCATCAGCGAAGACGGCGATCCTGAGCGGCGGCACCGGCAAGCCAGACCCGGTCAGCGCCCGGTCCCGTGCGTGTCGAGCCTCACGACATTATCCGGTGCCGCGGACCCGAGTTCGGCTTCCTCCAGCGCGCCATGATCGGGCGCGATCAGCTCGCTCAGTTTCGCCCGCACCGCCTTGGCGTCGAGCGCCGAGACCGCGCGGCGCAGCGCGTCGAGATGGCCCTGCAGCTCGGCAAGCGTCAGCGAGCTTTCGCGCGCCATCTGAATGCCCGGATGCGCCGTATCCTGCGTGTCCTCGCCGACGAACAATTCCTCGTAGAGCTTTTCGCCCGGACGCAGGCCGACATATTCGATGGCGATATCGCCCAGCGGGTTCTTCTCGTCGCGGACCGTCATGCCCGACAGGGTGACCATGTTCCGGGCCAGATCGGCGATCTTCACCGGCTCGCCCATATCGAGGACGAACACTTCGCCCTTCTCCGCCATAGCGCTGGCCTGCAGCACCAATTGGGTCGCTTCCGGGATCGACATGAAGTAGCGGGTGATGTCGGTGTGCGTCACCGTCACCGGGCCGCCGCCCTTGATCTGCTCGCGGAAGCGCTGGACCACCGACCCGGAGGAATCGAGCACGTTGCCGAAGCGCACGATGCCGAAGCGGGTGGCGCAATCGGGCCGCTCGGCGAAGGCCTGGACGATCAGTTCGGCGACGCGCTTGGTCGCCCCCATCACGCTCTTCGGCCGCACCGCCTTGTCGGTCGAGATCATGGTGAAGCGGGTCAGCTTCGCCTCATGCGCGGCGCGGGCCAGCACCCAGGTGCCGAAGACATTGTTGTCGACGCCGATCACCTCATTCCCCTCAAGCAGGGGCACATGCTTGTAGGCGGCGGCGTGATAGATGGTGTCGATGCCCTGTGCGGCGATGAGGCGGCGCACCAACGGCTCGTTCAGCATCGAACCCATTTGCGCCGCCAGCAGCGGCCGGTCGATCGCGGGCATTTCCGCCAGCGCCGCGAGCAATTCCTGCTCGATCCGGTAGAGGGCGAATTCGCTATGATCGAACAGGACCAGCTTGCGAGGCCGCGCGCGCAGCACCTGGCGGCAGATTTCCGAGCCGATCGAGCCGCCCGCGCCGGTGACCAGGATGGTGCGCCCGGCCACCGCCTCACCGATCAGCGCACTGAGCGGCTCCACGGTGGAACGGCTGAGCAGATCGCCAACTTCGATCGGCCGCAGGTCGCTGATCGTGTAGCGGCCCGAAAGAATCTCCTCCGGCGCGGGGATCGTCCTGACCTGCACTTTGAGCTCGGTCAGGCGCGAGATGGCGGCGAGCCGCTGGGTGCGGCTGGCGCGCGGCATGGCGAGCAGGACTTCCTCGATCTCCATCGCCCGCACCAGCTCCGGCAGAGCCGTGGGCGAATAGATCGGCACGCCGGCGATCATCTGCCCGTGCAGCTTGGGATCATCCTCGATGAAAGCGGTCAGATTGACGTCGCCGCGGCCGCGGATCGACTGGGCAAGGCTCACACCGGAGGTGTTGGCGCCATAGATGGCGACGGCACGGCCCTCGCGCCGGCCCTTGCCGGTGCCGCCCTGCCACGCCAGTTCCAGCAACAGCGACATCATGTAGCGGCCGAGGAACAGCGCCAGAAAAGCGAACACGCAATAGATGATGCCGACCGAGCGCGGCACCATGATCTCGATGCCGAAGAAGGTGATCTCGGCCTGGATCAGGAAGATCATGATCACCCAGGTCGCGGCCGCGATGCCGGCAGCGGCGAAGATGCGCCCGACCGCGCGCATGTCGAAATAGCGCAGCACCAATTGGTAGACCCCGAGTTGGTGGAGCGCGATGATACCAGCGCAGATGGACACGAACGACGCCGCCAGCATGACTGCATCAGTGGGGAAATAGAGGTCGCCCAGGCGCGCGGTGAAGGCCGCCCAGAGCGCGAGCGCCATCGCCGCGAAGTCGAAGGTG
>JBBSLM010000220.1:0-4328 GCA_038255245.1 Sphingomonadales bacterium | reverse complement strand
CCGAGCGAAAAGGAAATGGAGGCGGACCGGCTCTACTTCATCAAGAAGATGGGTTGGACCGAGGAAAAATTCGCCGACTACATTGCCCGGCCGGAAAAGCCGCACACCGATTATCCGTCGGAAGCGGCCTTTTACGAGAAATTGCTGGGCCTCTACCGGCGGCTGAATCTCAGTATCGGCAAGGTGCGGCACAAGTAGGTCAGTCGAATCGGCCCTTCAGGCGCCGTGCCGGGACGCCGCCGATGACGGTGTCCGGCTCGACGACCGATTTCGTCACCACGGCGCCCGCCGCGATGATCGTGCCGTCCGCGACCTCCACCCCACTGAGAATTACGACGCGCGCCCCGATCCACACGTTGGAGCCGATCTTCACCGGAGCCATCACGCTCGGCTGATAGCGGATCGGCGTGTCTGGATCTGCAAAGCCATGATCGGCGGTGATGATCGAGGTCGAATGGCCGATCGAGACATGCTCGCCGATGGTCATCCCGCCCCCGGCGGAAAGATGGCAATTGCGGTTGATCGAGACATTGTCGCCAAGCGACAGGCCTTGATAATGCTCGATGAACACGTCGGAAAAGATATTGACCGATCTGAGCTTGCGGCCCGTCATCCGGCCGAGCAGCGCGGCACGTACCTTCAGCCAGAACATCGATTCCTTGCGGAGAATCAGAAGGTAGGCGCGATAGGCGATTTTCCCCGCGATCGAGCCACGCTGTCGTGCGGACATCTCAGCGACCGAGTGCGGCGGCATCACCCATTGCCGCCACGTGCTCGAGCAACGCCTTTGATCGGGGTTTGAGGAGCCTCGCCGGGACGCCGCCATAGACACCCCATTCGGGCAGTTCGCCTTTGACGAGCGAGAGTGCGCCGACCGCCGCACCATCTCTGAGCGTCGCGCCGGGCAGGATCACGCAATTCGCTCCGATGATGCAATGTTCGCCCAGACGCACGGGCAGCATGGTAATGTTGGTATGCTCCGGCTCCACCGTTGGCCCGGTCAGATAGTCACCGCTATAATCGTCGTCGGTCGTGAAAATCTTGGTGCCGGACGAGATGCCGGCGAAGCTGCCAATCTCCACTTCCGCGGCGGCATTGATGGTCACGGAGCTGCCGATATGGACGTTGCTGCCAATCCGGATCGTCGACCGGGCAATCAGCAGTGAGAAGGCATCGATCCGGACCCGATCGCCGAGGTGGACCCGGTCGGGAGAGCTGATCGTGGCATCGCGGCTGATAAAGACGTGGCGGCCGACCGAGGCCAATCCGAGGTCCCGCAGTTCCGTTGCCGACAGATACTCACTGGCCCTCATAGCTCGTCCTCGCAAACCGATCGGGTACGACTAGCTGTGCTGCCTGTGCCGATCCACCGCCAATTTTCAAGCCTCAGGCAAGCGAGCGGCGGCAAGCAGCAATGCGTCGCCGTCGACCACAAGGATGCCGTCTTGGCGCACGCACCATGAGCGCACGCGGACACGGTTCCGCTCGCACAACTCTATCACCTCGACATGAGCCGTCACGGTGTCGCCGACCCTGACTGGCGCCTTGAACCGCAGACGCTGGTCCAGATGGATCGCGCCGGCACCTGGCAGCTGCATGCCGTAAACAGTACAGAGCAGAGAGGCCGTCAGCATGCCGTGCACAATCCGCTCGCCAAACGGTGACGCCGCCGCGTCCAGATGGACGGGGTTGAGGTCGCCAGTTAGGTCGGTAAACCGCTTTAAGTCGGCTTCCTCGACTGTTTTGGTGAAGCTCGCCGTCTGGCCGACACGCAATTCATCGTAAAACATGCTGCCACCTTAGGCTTATTGCGGCCCAGACTGGATGCGGCGCTTCGGCGGCTCGACCAGATCGGCGCCGTGGAGCACCTTGTCGCCCGTCCCTCCGGTTCCGATCACCCTGGCCGGTATACCACCGAGCGTAAGCCCAGGTTCCGGGAAGGATTTGGTGACGACGGCATTCGCGGCGATCACGCAATTGTCTCCGATGGTGATGGGGCCGTAAATCTTGCTGCCTGGGCCGATATAGACATTGTCCCCGATCGTCGGCGCATATTCAGGGCCGGAGACGCCCAGCTGACCCGTCTCGGTGATGTGCGTGTTGATGTGCAGCCGGCAATTCTTTCCGACCGTGGCATTCTCGGTCACCATGATGCTGCCGTAGTGGAGCAGGGCCAAGCCAGGGCCGAAAACGTTGAGGTGGATCACGTAGCCAAGCTTGATTTCCAAGCTGCGCCGCCAGATTTTCACGGGAAGACGAATAATCGACCGCGTATTCTCCGCATATTCGTGGAGCCGGTATAAATAGGTATAGCGATGACACGGGTTGACGATGAAGTTGTACAGGGATGGCTTCGTCCCGCAACTCGCGAGGTCGGCGCGCAAATAATATCTGAAATCGTCCCAGCTGCGAATCATTACTCGGTCCCTTTACGCTTGGCCTGCGGGAGGCGGGGCTGTCATACTAGCAGTGGCGTTGGCCCTGTCGCCCAGCCTGCGGCGATGGGCCGCTTTGATCAAAATGGCCCCGAAGAGCGCAAATTCGAGCGCCGAAAGCGCGGCCATCGTCGTCAGGAACATCTCCAGCGACCCGTCCAGCAGCCAAGCGCTTGCGAACGTTAGCAGCAGGATTCCTAGGCTCGCAATGTTGTGGATCAGCAACCAGTGCGCCTTGCCGATAACGAACACCATGCTCGCGATCGACATCGTTACGCTGCGCAGGGCGAGCATCGGCACGAGAATGATCAGGATCGTCGCGGATCTCTCCCACTCGCTCCCGAGGTAAATGGTGATTGCCGGATAGGCCAGAAGCGGGATCGCCACTGCTGCACCAATGGCAATAACCCCCGATAAAACGAGGTTGAACTTCAACTCCCGCCAGAATTCGCCCCGTTCCTGCTGCGCCCTGGCCGCCTTCTGGAAGAAAATTTGCCCAAGCGCGTCGTTGAACAACTGCAGTGGGAGAACCGCGAGCCGCTGACCGAGCGCATAGAACCCGACAGCGGCTGGCCCATATAGCAACTGGATCAAGAACGGTGTGCTGTGGAGGGTCAGGGCGCCGATCAGAGTCCCGGGCAGGTCGGCGCTGACTTGCCTCTTATAGCGGCGAAACATCGCCCGCATCGGCCGGGCGCGCGGTGGCCCGGGCGGGATGTGGCGATGGATCGTCCAAGCGAAAATCGCGGCCTGGATGGCAAAGCCGGCTGTATAGCCGAGAATCAGTGACAGCGGTTCTGGCCAGAGAACAGCCAAGCCAATCTGGAGCAGCACCACGCCGGACGTGCGTGCAAGCAGGGACGCGGAGTTTACCCGATACCAATCGTGGCGCATCAGGAACAAGGCGCCGGCCGCGCAGAAGCCGGTGAAAAATACGCACAAGCCGAGCAGCAGCGGCCGCACAGGATCGAAGACGCCCTCGACCCCCCACCAATAGATCGCCCCCCCGATTGCCGAAACAACGCCCATCAGGCTGGCGAACAGCACGCACAGCCACAGGATCGCGAAGCGGCCGGCGTTCGGCGCGGTCGGGACCGCCAGGTCGAACCGTCCGCAGGCGATCGCTCCGGGAATCGCCGACACCGCCACAAAGGTCGCGAAGATGCCGAAATCCTCCGGCGAATATAGCCTGGCGATCAGCGGATAGCTGGCGAGATTGAGGATTTGCGCGGCCGCGGTGCCCGAGAACAGCACCATGAAATGGTTGAGATACTGGCGCCGGTCCATCTGAACGTATGTGCCGCTGCGGTCGGGCTCGCTTACGCGGTCGCGCGCGCCGGACGGCCCAGGAAAGCGTCCTTGTCGGCCAGCGCGGCGCGCAGGGTGCCCCAGAAATCCTGCTCGAAACTGACGCCGAGCTGCTCACGGATCTTCGTGTTGGAGACGTCGAACTCCATGATGTCGCCGACCAGGGGCTCGCCATGCTCGACCTCCAGCTTGCCCTCGGGATCGAGGATTTCAAGCATGCCCTTGGCCAGCTCGTTGATCGTCACGCGAATGCCGGAGGCGGCATTATAGGCCTGGCCGGTCGCCGCCGGATCGATCGCGGCGCGCAGATTAGCCTCGACCAGATCCTTTACATAGGTGAACGACCGCACCTGGTCGCCATGGCCGAACACGATCGGGTTCTGCCCCTCGGTGATCCGGCGCAGGAAGATCGACACGACGCCGCCGAATTCGTTCGATTCCTGGCGTTCGCCATAGACGTGGAAATAACGCAGGATCGTCGTGTCGAGGCCGTAGAGCTTGTGGAACACATCCACGTAGCGCTCGCCCGCCAGCTTGGAGACGCCGTAATAAGAGACAGGCTCGAACGGGTGGCTCTCATCGGTG
>JBBSLM010000219.1:0-4336 GCA_038255245.1 Sphingomonadales bacterium | reverse complement strand
GGTTATGTCGCAGTGGCCGATGTCGACGCGGCAATAGAACAGGCCAAGGCGGCGGGCGCGGCGGTGCACATGCCGCCGAGCGACATTCCGGGCGCCGGCCGCATCGCCATGATCGCCGACCCGCAGGGCGCGCCGCTCTATCTGATGACGCCCACCCCGCCGCCGGGCGCAGAGGACATGGCCAGCCCTTGCTTCGACCCCGAAAAGGCCGGCCACGTCGCCTGGAATGAGTTGCTCGCCCGCGATCAGGCGACCGCATTCGATTTCTACGCCGGCCAGTTCGGCTGGGAGAAAAGCGATGCGCTGGATATGGGGCCGATGGGAATCTACCAGATGTTCAAGCCCGGCGGCACGGACAGGGCGATCGGCGCGATGATGACCAGCCCCAACATGCCGCAGCCGGCCTGGGTCTATTATTTCAACGTCACCGATATCGACGATACGCTGGCGCTGGTCGGCACCAACGGCGGCAATGTGATGCACGGGCCGAGCGAGATTCCGGGCGGCCATTTCATCGTTCAGGGGACCGACCCGCAGGGCGCCTTCTTCGCCGTCGTCGGCCCGCGCAAGGGAGCCGAAACCCATGCCGCGTAAAATTATCGGCGGCGCTTTCGTTTCGCTGGACGGCGTGATGCAGGCGCCGGGCGGACCGCACGAGGATCCGACCGGCGGCTTCGCCCTGGAAGGCTGGCTGGCGACGATGTTCGACGAGGGGCTGGGCAATCAGGTCGATACCCTGTTCGCGTCGCCGTTCGACCTGCTGCTCGGGCGGCGGACCTACGACATCTTCGCTGCGCACTGGCCGTTTACCGAGGAGGATCAGGGCATCGCGGATGCCTTCCGCAAATGCCGCAAATATGTGCTGACGCGGGGCGGCACGGACTTGGAATGGGCCGGCAGCGAGCCGGTGGCGGACATGGACGCCCTTGCGTCGCTGAAGGCGACGGACGGGCCGAACCTGGTGATCCAGGGCAGCTCGACGCTCTACCCGCAATTGCTCGAGCGCGGCCTCATCGACCGGCTGACCGTGATGACCGCGCCGGTGCTGCTCGGAAAAGGGAAGAGGCTGTTTGGACCGGGCACGCCCCCGGGTGCCTGGAAGCTGATCGAGCACCGGCTGACGCCCGGCGGCATCGCCATGGCGACCTTCGAGCCGGACGGAGCGGTGCAGACCGGCAATTTCGGCCAGCCTGAGCCCAGCCGACACGAACTGGCCCGGCGCGAGAAAGTCGCGCGGGAAGGGTGAACCCCACCGTCACCCCGGACCTGATCCGGGGTGACGGAGGTGTGGCAAGCCGCTTACTGGCGGATCGGCACGATCCGGATTTCCACGCGGCGGTTGGCGGCGCGGCCGGCTTCGGTCGCATTGTCGGCGATCGGCTGGCTCTCGCCATAGCCGCGCGTGCCGATGCGGACCCGGTCGATGCCGCGGGTCACGAGATAATTGGCGACGCTTTGCGCGCGCCGCTCCGACAGACCCTGATTGTAGCTGTCGCTGCCGGTCGAATCGGTGTGACCGTAAATATCGATCGCGGTGGAGCGATATTCCTGCAGCGTGCCCGCAACCTGATCCAGGGTCGAACGGAATTGCGGCTGCACCTCCGACTGGTTGTAGGCGAAGGTGATGCCTTCCGGCATGCGCAGCACCAGTTCGTCGCCCTGGCGGATGATATCGATACCGGTGCCCTCGGTCTGCTGGCGCAGACGCGCTTCCTGACGGTCCATATAATTGCCGACAGCGCCGCCGGCGACGCCGCCAATGCCCGCGCCGATAATGGCCGCGGTGCGGTTGCCGCCGATCAGGTCGCCGAGCAGATAGCCAGCGACCGCGCCGAGACCGGCGCCGCCGGCGGTGCGCCAGGCGAATTCGCGCTCACCGGTATTTTCGTTGGTGACGCAGGCGGTGGTTAGGAGAGTGGAGGCGACGAGCATTGCAGTGAAACGCTTGGATACTGGCATGCGACATCCTTTCTTTGATGAGGTCGTTGCGTTCCGGTAACCTTTTTCCACCCAAGCAGTTCCCTTTCATTTTGACAACGGTCGCCATTGTGTCTTCGCGGGCACAGCCGTTGAGCGGTTAGCGAGCCGCTCATGCTCGCCTCATCCCCTCCACGCCTTCGTGGAGGGCCCGGGGGTGGTTCTTCCTAGCTTCCCAGCTTGCCGAATCTCTCCTCGAACGCCTCGGTCTCGCCGCTGGCCAGCAAGCGGGCCTGTTCGACGACGCGGTCGCGGGTCAGGCGGCCCTTGAAGGCGCCGAGCCTTTCCTCGAGCGCGGCCAGGCCGGCTTCGTCCAGCGAGGCGAGCTGCTCGTAGCGGGTCACGCCCTGCTCGTTGAGCAAAGTCTCGAGCTTCGGGCCGACACCCTTCAACAGGGTGAGTTCGTCGGGATGGTCGGTGGAATGGGGCGGGAAGGCGATGCCGGCCATGTCGCCGGGCATGGGAATGGCGGGCTGCGAGATGTCGAGCGGCGGTTCGGGGGCGGCGGCAGCGGCCGGATCGCCTTCCTTGTGATAGGGCCGGTCGCGGCTGACGGCATAGGGATCGGCATCCTTGCCGACGCGCTCGGCGGCGCGGATCGCGAGCGCCTGGCGGCGGCGGGCGAGGCGCAGCACCAGCAGCAGCAGGATGACAACCGCCAGCACCGCGCCGGCGACGATCAGCATGGTCTGCGTGTCGAAATTCATTTTTCGTCCCCCTCATCCTTCCTGCCCGGCAATGGCCCCCGGTCGCCGCGGAACATCCACCACGCGGTGCCGACGCCGAGCGCGATGCAGACCGCCAGGGTGGCGCTATGATGCAGGATCAGGTCGGTCATCCCGGCCTCACTCGTGGTCCAGGAAGCTGATGCGGCGGCGGCGCTTCATCAGCCAGGTCATCAGCCCGAAGCCGATCAGGAAGGCGAGCGCGCACAGGATCAGGGTTTCGGCGATCAGGGACATGTTTCGCCTCCCGGCGGCGGGTTGGTCCATGCCACCCGGGCCATGCCGGGCACCGTCAATGCGCGCTGATCGAGGCCCGGCAGAGTGCCGTCGCTATGACCGCCGAGGCTGACGTCGCCGCGGCGCTGAAAGCAATTGGCCGGTCCCGAATAGATTGTGGTGCGAGCCAGCGGTTCGCGCTGGACGGTCCCCGTCACCCCAGGCACGGCGACGTTGGCGATCACCAATTGCAGGTCGCGCTCGAGTCGGTCCACAAAAGCTTCGCCGCGGCCGAGCGGGCCGTGCGCGAGCCAGCCCACCCCCAACGAGAGGGCGAGACCGATCAGGAATTTGGCATATCTGGGCACGGGGAGCACCTTAAGCGTCAGCGCCGCTCCCGCGCAATCTCCCGCCAGCCGATATCGCGACGGCAGAAGCCGGTGGGGAAGTCGATGCGATCGACGGCGGCGTAGGCACGGGCCTGCGCTTCGGCGACATCCGCGCCGGTCGCGGTGACGGCGAGGACGCGGCCGCCATTGGCGACGAGCTGACCCTCGGCGGTTGCGGTGCCGGCGTGGAAGATCATCGCGTCGCCGCCCTCGGGAAGCGAAATCGCACCGCCCTTCGCGGGCGTACCGGGATAGCCCTGCGCCGCCATCACCACGCTCAGCGCCGCTTGGTCGCTGAAGCGCGGCGCCGGCGCGTCGGCGAGGCGGCCGGTCGCGGCGGCGAGCATCAACTCGGCCAGGTCGCTCTCCAGGCGCGCCATCAGCACCTGGCATTCCGGGTCGCCGAAGCGGACATTGTACTCGACCAGCTTCGGGCCTTCGTCGGTCAGCATCAGCCCGGCGTAGAGGATGCCGCTGAACGGCGTGCCTTCATTCGCCATTGCCGCGATCGTGGGCCCGACGATCTCGCCCATCACGCGGGCTTCGAGTTCGGGGGTGAAGATGCTGGCCGGGCTGTAGGCGCCCATGCCGCCGGTGTTTGGCCCAACATCGCCGTCACCGACGCGCTTGTGATCCTGGGCGGAGCCGAACGGGACGACCGACTTGCCGTCTGTCAGCGCGAAGAAGCTGACTTCCTCGCCCTGCATGAACTCCTCGATCACTGCGCTCGCACCCGCCGCGCCGAAGCCGCCACCGAAGATATGCGCAACCGCTGCTTCGGCCTCGGTGGCGGTCTCGGCGATGATTACGCCTTTTCCGGCGGCGAGCCCGTCAGCCTTGATCACCACCGGCAGGTCGAACAGGTCGAGTTCGGCTTCCGCTTCGATCGCGTTCGAGGCGCGGCGGAAGCGGGCGGTGGGGATGCCGTGCCGGGCGCACAGCAATTTGGTGAAGCTCTTCGAGCCCTCGAGCTGTGCGGCCGCGGCGCTCGGCCCGAAGACCGGGATGTTCTCAGCGCTGAGCCGATCG
>JBBSLM010000218.1:0-4348 GCA_038255245.1 Sphingomonadales bacterium | reverse complement strand
CGCGGCGGTATTGGCCGGCCCGGCCGCGACGACATTGTTGGCGGGTCCCCGATTGCACGCGGCAAGGACGAGGATGGCGGCGATTGCCGTCGCGGCGCGGGCTTTGGTCATCGCGGTCAGCTCGGGTCCGGCGCGTTCTGCACGCAATAATTGGCGGCGCGGTCGCGCTCCGGTTTCGCGGCATATTGCAGGACGGCGCTGGTACTGGCGAGAAGCTGTTCGGTCTCCATCTGGTTGAGCTGCGCGCGCAGCTGGAGCGTCCATTGGCTGTACGCCTGCTCCATCGCGTCGCGATCGTAGCCCGAGCCGGCGCTGGGATCGTTGATGCTCATCCTGAGGAAGGCGCTGCACGACGCCGCGCGGCTGAGCGGATCGGTCGCGCCCCCGGCGGCGATCCGGGCGGCGTCCGCGGTCGCCTGCTGGGCATTGGAGCGGGTGATTTCCCTCAGCTCGGCATTGTCATTGGTATGGGTGCAGGCGGCGAGCCCGGCGAAGCTGGCCGCGATGATGAACTTACGCATGTTACAATCCCCCTTATGCCGAAGCCGACCCGCATCGCGCGGGGGCAGGCAGCTATTGATTGGTGCGACGAGCCACGTGAACGTCACGTGACTCGTCGCTAAAAACACTCGTTTCGTCGCACCTCTCCCAGAGGAGCGTATTCGGCGCTCAGCCCTCCGGATCGACTTCGGGGGCGTTTTGCACGCACCAGCGCGAAGCGGCGTCGCGCTGCGCTGCTTGCGCGGGCATCAGCATATTGACCGAACTTCCGGTAAGCTGGTCGGACTCCTGCTGGGAAAAGCGCTGCCGCAGGTCGGCTTTCCACTGGTTCTGGGCCTGCTCCATGGCAGCATCGTCGAAGCCGACGTCGCGGCTGTTGCGATCGCGGCTGATGCCGAGGAAGACCACGCAGTTCGCCGCGCGCGCATCGCGATCCGTCTCGGTCGGCAGAGCGACAGCGGCCGCGGTTGCCGCTTCGGCGTTCGAATTGGTGATTGCCGCCAGTTCCGCGTCTTGCGGTGCGGCGGCCATGTTCGCCGTCGTGTTCACAGCGGGTGCCGCCACATTGGCGGGTGCAGCCTTATTGGCCGTATTGTTCACGGCCGCGCCGCGATTGCAGGCACTCACGGCCGCGACAGCCGCGACCATCATCAAAACACGCATAGAATTCTCCCCTCCCGGACACTCGGGCGGATGAGATGCTAAGCTCGGCCTGATCCGCCGTCCATAGAAATGGGTCAGGGTTCCAGACGCTTGTCCGTGCCCGGTACAATCCTTAGGCTGGCGGCATGTCAAACTGGGGAGAATGACCGTGCGCCATGCCTTGCTCACCCTGCCCGCCCTCGCGCTGACCGCGACCGCCGCTTTCGCCCAGCCCAACAGCGAAAATCGCTGCGGCTGGCACCAGAATCCGACCCCGGCCAATCACTGGCTGACCGACCGCGACCGGCAATGGCTGATCGGCGCGCAAGGCGGCTATCAGGCGCGGGGCATGGACCGGATCGGCGACCCGTCGGCCAGCCGCCAGTGGGTCGCGACCCACCCCAATGGCAGCTACGGCTATGGCTGCGCCTGCGCGCAGGTCCGCACCGATCGGCGCAACAGCCAGATCACGCGCATCTTTTCGTGGCGTCAGGTGCCGCTGGCGCAATGCCGCCGCGATCGCCGGTTGCGCGAGCCGGGGCGCTGAGCCGCGCCGGCGCATGCATTTGAGGAGCAGATGATGGACCCGAAGCTGACGAGACGTCAATTGCTGGCCGGGAGCGTCGCCGCGGCGACCTTGGCTAGCGCCGCCAGCGCGCAGACAACAGGGACCGCGCAGGCCCCTGCCCCGGCAGTGCCGGCACCCGTGCCGTCGCTGCGCGGCAAGTCGATCCTGGTGACCGGCACCTCGTCCGGCTTCGGCCATGTCGGCGCCCTGCTCTACGCCCGCGCCGGAGCGAAGGTGATCGCCACCATGCGCAATGTGCCGCGGCCCGAGGCGGAGACGCTGCTGCGCGCCGCCCGCGACGAGCGGCTGGACCTGCACGTGGTCGAGATCGACGTGACGAACGACGATCAGGTCGCGCGCGGCGTGGCGGAGGCGGAGCGGATCGCCGGGGGCGCGCTGGAAGTGCTCGTGAACAATGCCGGCATTCCCTATACCGGCCCGGTCGAGCTGCAGGACATCGCGGCGACGCAGGCCATGTTCGACACCAATGTCACCGGCTTCCAGCGCATGCACCGCGCCGTGCTCCCCCAGATGCGGGCGCGGCGCGCGGGCGTGATCTTCAATGTCTCGTCGCAGCTCGGGCGGATGATGGTCCCGTTCGGCGGCATGTACGCCGCCACCAAATTCGCGGTCGAGGCGATGAGCGAGCAACTTGCCTACGAGCTCGCCCCGCGCGGGATCGAGGTCGTGATCATCCAGCCGGGCGGCTATCCGACCCAGGTCTGGCCGAACCGGATCAAGCTGACGCGCGAATTGCTGGACCGCACGCCGGACGCGCTGGAGGCGGGCTATCCCGAATTCCAGCTGCGCGACAGCGCGCTCGGCGGCAGCACCGACCCGGCCGACGTGCCGCGCGCCATCGCCGAGATCATCGCCATGCCGGCGGGTACCCGCCCGCTGCGCCGCCCGGTTCACCCGGGGCCGAAGCCGCACGAAGCGATCAACCGGGTGTCGGCCGAAGTGCAGCGCGCGGTGCTGGGGCGCACGCCTTATGCGGCCTGGGCGGAGGCGGTGCTCGGGTAACCTCTCAAGCCGTCATTGCGAGCGAAGCGAGGCAATCCAGGCTTCCGATCGCCCAGGATGGATTGCTTCGCCTCCGGCTCGCAATGACGGGAAGTTTCACCACCGCCCGGCACCTTTGCCGCCGCGACCCGCAGCCTCTCGCTGAAACCACGGACGACACTACGCTCGCCTGAACCGATCGAGAGGCTTTGTCGCCAGCCCGGGGCAGGCTATCGCGACGCCATGCCGATCCGCTCGCTCTTCGCCACGCCCCTGTACGAAGCACGCATCAACGCGCCGCAATTGCTGGCCGGGCTGGAGCATGGCTGCCGGAGCCTGGCGGCGGACGATGCGGCGGGGCGGCGCTGGTCGCGGGACCATGCCTATCCCGGCTACACCTCCTATGCCTCGCTGAACGACCTGCCGATGCGCGATCCCGACATCGCGGCGCTCGTCAAGCTGCTGAATCGGCACGTCGCGGCCTTCGCCGATGCCTGCGCGTTCGATCTGGGCGGCAGGAAGCTCAAGCTCGACAGCCTGTGGGTCAATGTGCTGAAGCCCGGCGGCGGGCATAGCGGGCACATCCACCCGCACAGCGTGGTGTCGGGCACCTGCTACGTCGCCGTGCCACCCGGCTCCGGCGCGCTCAAGCTGGAGGATCCGCGCCTGCCGATGATGATGGCCGCACCGGTGCGGCGGACGGATGCGCCGGAGGGCCTCCAGCCCTTCGTCTATGCCGCGCCCGAGGCCGGAACCGTTTTCCTGTGGGAAAGCTGGCTCCGGCACGAAGTGATGCCCGGCAAGACGAAAAGCGAGCGGATCAGCATCAGCTTCAATTACAGCTAGGCCGGGCGCGCCGGGATCGTCAGCCCTTTCGCCACTCCAGGCCGCGCCAGCGCGCGGTCGAGCCAGGCGGGGACGTGGACCAGTTCATCATATTGGACGAGCTCGCCCGCCTCGTAGAAGCCGACCAGATTGCGGACCCAGCCGAGGCTGGCGATGTCGGCGATCGAGAAGTCGCTGCCGACCAGCCATTCCTGGGTAGCGAGGCGGGTTTCCAGCACCCGCAAGAGCCGCGCCGTCTCCTTGGCGTAGCGGTCGCGCGGGCGCTTGTCCTCATAGTCGCGGCCGGCGAATTTGTGGAAAAAGCCGAGTTGGCCCGCCATCGGTCCAAGGCCGCCCATCTGCCACATCACCCACTGGATCGCCTCATAGCGACCGGCCGGGTCGGTCGGCAGCAGCTTGCCGGATTTCTCGGCGAGATAGAGCAGGATCGCGCCGGATTCCCAGAGCGCGAACGGCTTGCCGTCCGGCCCGTCGGGATCGAGGATGGCGGGGATCTTCCCGTTCGGGTTCAGCGACAGATATTCGTCGGTCCAGCTTTCATTTTTCATGATGTCGACCAGATGCGCCTCGTACGGGAGGCCGCTTTCCTCCAGCGCGATCGAGGCCTTCACGCCATTGGGCGTGGGGAGGCCGTAATATTGGATGCGGTCGGGATGCTGCGCCGGCCAGCGGCGGGTGATCGCTAAATCGGACAAATCGGGCATGTTCGCGTCTCCAGCAGGGATAGGCGACATTTAGGGAGCGGGGTCCGGCCCCGGTAGGTTGCGAAGCCGAAACGGCCCGTTGCGG
>JBBSLM010000217.1:0-4354 GCA_038255245.1 Sphingomonadales bacterium | reverse complement strand
CGTCGCCATGCACCCGCCGGTGGACCGCGATGCGCTGGGGCGCGTGCGCGGGCTTTCCGCCGCCTGGCGCAACAACGATATTGGCGGGCGGATGATGGATGCGCTGGCGGCTTCGGCGCCGTTGAGCGCCGACGAAATGCCTCCGCGCGAAGAGCGCGGGCCGTCTTTGGGCAAGGATGGCGCACTGGTCGCTGACCTGCTGAAGCTGTTGCTCAAGATTCGCGCGAAGGAGAGCAATGTGGCGGCGCGGCTGGTGGCGCGGTCCGACGAACTGGAGCAATTGGCCGCCGGAAAGCGAACGGGCCTGTCGATCCTGGAAGGCTGGCGCTATGAGGAATTCGGCCGCGACGCGCTCGATCTGGTCGAAGGGCGGCTGGCCTTCGCCGTCGTGCGGGGCAAGCTGGTAATGACGAGAACGGAGCATGTGGATGCGTAGCTTGATCGCAGTGGCGGCCGTGGGCCTAATGCTCGCCGGGTGCAATACGACGGCTGAGGACGGCAAGGCCGGGGGCGTCAATGACGTCCGCTATGCGTGCGACGCGACGCGCGTGCAAAGCCTGATCGGCCAGGTTGCTTCGCAGGCGCTCGGCACGGATGCGGTGCGCACGTCTGGCGCGCGGACGATGCGCTGGATATCGCCCGGCATGGCAGTGACGATGGATTACCGGACGGACCGGTTGAATGTTCATCTGGACGGTCAGAACCGGGTGACACGAGTCGATTGCGGCTGAGACGAGAACTAGCCGAAGATAAAGTCCGGTTTCTTTTCAAGTGCGTTCGCGAGCGACTTGAGACGGCGTTCGACCGTCTCGCCGAAGCTGGCGGCCTCGCCTTCCGGCAGCCAGAGGACGAGGCGTTCCCCTTCGATCGACAGGCTCGAATGTTCCAGCGGCTCGGCGACGCCGGCGCTGAGGCGCTGGGCGAGACGAATGGCGAGGCCCCATTTGCGGGCGCGGCGGATCGCCTCGGGCGGGCAGAGCGCGGCGACCCCCGGCATCGGCAATTCCCCGCTGCCGCCGAACGAGGTATAAAGCGCCTGCGCCATCAGCGCCCGGCCCACCGCATCGATCCCCACCCAGTTTGCGTGCAGGGCGAAAGCGACGCCGCGTTCGGCCCGGAAGTCCGGGTGGGCTGCCCAGGCGACGTCGGACAAATGACAGGCGGCGCGGCGGATGCGGGTCGCGGCTGGCGCGTCATCGAAAATCGTCCCGATCCAGCCGTCGATCAGATCGCCATGCTGGGGCCAGCGGCCGAGCCTTGCCCCGACCTCGTCGGTCGCGGCGATCAGCGGATCGATGCGCCGGACTTCGGCGTCGAGGTCGTCGTAGAGCAGGCCCTCGCGAATGCCATATGCCGAGGCGACCAGGCTGCTCGGCTGCAGCGCTTCGACCACCGCGCGGAGGAGCAACAAGGCGTGCGGCAAGGTCGGGCCGCGGCTGCCGCCGACGCGCGGCCCGCTTTCCTGCTTGCGCAAAAGCGCGTTCAGCTTGCGCTGCAGGGCAATTGGCCGGTCGGGCGCGAGCGCATGCAAGTGGGTGATGGGCAGCGGATGATTGGTCAGTTCGAGGTCGAACTGGACCAGCGCCCGCCAGGAACCGCCGACCATGTAGAAGGGCCGTCCGGCGGCCAGCTTGCCGAATTCCGCCTTTGTCACCGCGCGGCGGAGCCTGGCGAGCAAGGCGGCGGGGGTCTTGGCGGGCATTTCGGCAATGCGCAGAACGCCGAGCGGCAGCGAGATGCGGCGCCGGACCTCGCCGTCCGCGACGTCGGCCAATTCCAGGCTGCCGCCGCCGAGATCGCCCACCACGCCATCCGCGTCCGGGATGCCGGAGAGGACGCCGAGCGCTGCAAGCCTCCCCTCCTCCTCGCCCGACAGGATTTCGGGATCGAAGCCGAGCGCGCGGATTTCGGCGATGAAGGCGGCCGCATTGGCGGCTTCGCGCACCGCTGCGGTGGCGAAGACGCGGGTGCGGGCGACTTTCATCCGCTCGACCAGCAGGCGAAAGCGGGCCAGGGCGGAGAGAGCGCGGGCTTGAGCGGCGTCCGACAGCGTGCCGCTTTCGCCCATGTCGCGGCCGAGGCCCGCCATGACCTTTTCGTTGAACAGGACGAAGGGCGCACGGGTGGCGCCCGAATAGACGACCAGGCGGACGGAGTTGGAGCCGATGTCGATCAGCGCGACTGGCCTCGTGTCGATCATCGGTTCTGCGGTCGTGCCAGAGTGAGCTTGCGCGGCCCGGCGCCGCGATCGCGGATCGCCTCGCCCCGGCCGGACAGCGACGGGTTGGTCATGAAATATTGGTGGAGGTTGAACGGCTCCTCACCGGAACCGGGCGCGATGCGGGTGTAATTGCCGTCACCGTCCAGGCGCCAGCTCTGCTCATTGTCGATGATGTTGGCCGTCATGACCTGGTCGAGCACCTGGCGGTGGACGGTCTCATTCTCCAGCGGCACGGCATATTCGACGCGGCGGTCGAAATTGCGCGGCATCCAGTCGGCCGAGCTGATGAACACCTTCGCCTCCCGGCTCGGCAGGCCGCCGCCATTGCCGAAACACCAGATGCGGCTGTGCTCCAGGAAGCGGCCGACGATCGATTTCACCCTGATCCGATCCGACATGCCGGGAACGCCGGGCCGGAGGCAGCAAATGCCACGGACGATCAAATTGATCTCGACCCCTTCCCCGCTCGCTTCGTAGAGTTTGTCGATCATCGCCGGATCGACCAGCGAATTGAGCTTGGCCCAGATTGCCCCGGGCCGCCCCGCCGCGACATGAGCAATCTCGGCATCGACCATGTCGATCAGGCCATTGCGCAAATGCTGCGGCGACATGGAAATGAGTTCGAGCCCGCGCGGCTCGATATAGCCCGTGATGTAATTGAAGATGTCCGCGACATCGCGGCCGACGCGCGGATCGGCGGTGAAGTAGCTCAGGTCCGTATAGATGCGCGCGGTGACCGGGTGGTAATTGCCGGTGCCCAGGTGACAATAGGTGCGAAAGGCGCTTTCCTCGCGCCGCACGACCATGCTCATCTTGGCGTGGGTTTTCCATTCGACGAAGCCGTAAACGACCTGCACCCCGGCGCGTTCGAGGGCCGATGCCCACAGCAGGTTCTGTTCCTCGTCGAAGCGGGCCTTCAGCTCGACCACCGCGGTCACCGATTTGCCCGCCTCGGCCGCCGCAATGAGCGCGTTGATGATCGAGGATTGCTTGCCGGCGCGGTAGAGCGTCTGCTTGATCGCCACGACGTCCGGATCGTCCGCCGCCTGGCGCAGAAAGGCGACGACGACGTCGAAGCTTTCATAAGGGTGGTGAACGATGATGTCCTTGGCGCGGATCGCGGCGAAGCAATCGCCGTCAAACTCGCGAATCCGCTCGGGAAAGCGCGGCGTATAGGGTTCGAACTTGAGATCGGGGCGGTCGGCCTCGACCAGGCCCGACAGGTCGCCAATGCCGACGAAGCCGGTGGCCGCATAGACCAGAGCATCACCCGCACCGAGGCCTTCCGAGACCAAGGCGATGAGGTGGTCGGGCATCTCCGCTTCCAGCTTCATACGGATGACGCGGCCGCGGCGGCGCTGCTTGATCGCGGTGCGGAAGAAGCGGACGAGGTCCTCGGCCTCTTCCTCCACGTCGATGTCGCTGTCGCGGATGATGCGGAAGGCGCCGCCGCCAATCAGGGCATAGCCGGGGAACAAGGTGGCGAACTGGCGGCGAATCAGGGTTTCGACCGCAATATAGCGTTCCGCCGCGCCCGGCAGACGGATGAAGCGCGGCAGGCTGGCCGGAAGCATGACCAGCTCCTGAATCGGCTCGCCGTCCGATTCGCGCCTCAGATCGAAGATCAGGCTGAAGCCCTTGTTCGGGATGAAGGGGAATGGGTGGGCCGGGTCGATCGCCTGCGGCGTGATGATCGGATAGACATTGTTCTGGAAATGACGGTCCAGCCACTCACCGTCCTCGACACCGATTTCGTCCGCGCTGAGCACGCTGACGCCGGCGGCGCGCAATTGCTCTCGCAGCGTCGACCAGACCTCCTGCTGGCTGGCGGTGAGCGCATCGGCTTCCAGCGCGATGGCGGCCAATTGCTGTGAGGGCGTCAGGCCGTCGGCGGACTTTTCCTCGACATTCTCCAATTGCTGGCCCTTCAGGCCGGCGACGCGGACCATGAAGAATTCGTCGAGATTGTCGCCGGAGATGGACAGGAAGCGAAGCCGCTCGAGCAAAGGATGGGCAGGATTGCACGCTTCCTCCAGCACGCGGCGGTTGAAGGCGAGCCAGGACAGTTCCCGGTTGAAATAGGGGCTGCGTGGCGACGCGTCGGTGTCGGTCGCAGGAACGGGGCTGTCCACT
>JBBSLM010000216.1:0-4383 GCA_038255245.1 Sphingomonadales bacterium | reverse complement strand
GCCGGGGTCTGCTGGCAATCGCGGCTGCCGACGGTGGACTGCATCGCGGCGGCGCTGCTGGCGGCGGCCGGGAGCGCAGGCACTGAGGTCGCGACGAGCGCGGCCGAAGCAAGGACGTGACGAAACATGATCATCCCCTTTTGATCGGTCGCGCCCTTATAAGCCATTGCCGCATTTCTTGAAATGGCCTGCGACCAAAGCGGGTGCGACTGCGATGAAGCCGGGTTTGGGGAGGCGTTGCGAAGGGGGCGGGTGCCTGCTTCAGGCGTAGCGGCCGCAGGGACTGGTCGC
This sequence comes from Sphingomonadales bacterium, assembly GCA_038255245.1. Taxonomy (GTDB): domain Bacteria; phylum Pseudomonadota; class Alphaproteobacteria; order Sphingomonadales; family Sphingomonadaceae; genus Allosphingosinicella. The sequence continues at coordinate 4,092 of JBBSLM010000216.1, read as the reverse complement.
GCCGCGGCCGTTCGCGCCCCAGCGGCGGAACCCGTTCGTATCGACGTGGAAGCGGCGGCCATTGTAAAAGCCGAGGCCCGCATCGAATGCCTGCCCGTCGCGCGCGTGCGCGGTGCAGACGCCGCGGATCAGTTCGCCGCGGCCGACGCTGGCATCGACCGGCATCAGGTCCAGCGCGAAGAATTGCTGGTGGGCGCTGCCCGGCGCGCCGGCGGAGCAGCGGTTGAGGCCCGCATTGCGGTAGCCGGACACGGCCTGCACCCGGCCGACAGCGGGGATGACATCCTGTTCGACGAACTTCAGTGTCTTGACGATATTGTCCCATTTCTCGCGCGGGGCGACCTCGAACGGCTGGGCCCTGCAGCCGCGATAGGAGGAGGAGGTGCGGACCAGCTGCCAGACCGGCAACACGTCCTCGACGCCATTGGCCGCGAGGTGGGCGCGGAATTCGGCGATCGCGGCGCGGTTGCTGGTGCCGCGATCGAGCCACGCTTCGAAATCGGCGCGCTCCTGGCCCGGCGCGACTCGGGGATAAGCGACGCCTTCGAACTGCGCATCGTCGAGTGCGAGCACGTCGAGCGTACTGGCCGAATCGGCGACGACGGCGTTCGACACCAAAGTGATCACGGAAGGGGAAGCGGCTGGCGCCTGGGCCGACGCCGGAGCCAGAGTGAACGAGAGCGCGACCGCAAATGCGGCCCGAGCCAAAGTGAATTTTTGCATAAGGCGGATATAGAGAATGGTTCCGAAGAGTCACGAATTCCACAGTCGTTTCAACCTGTTCGCCTTTCGCTTCGCCGCAACGCAACATGAATGATGCTGCGCGGCACACTGTTTGTTCGAGTTTTCGGCGGGAGCAGCCAATCCGATCCCGCCCGGGTCTTGCCGCCGCATGTCCTTAACGCCGCTTTTACCAAGCCGGCTAAGCCGCCCTTAGGCCAAGCCGACGCACACGCCGCGTCTGACCGCTGATGCGGGTCGACGGGAGAGGTGCATGTTCAGGGCTGGCAGGCCGAACAGGGATCAGGCGGGCAGGGGCTTTCTCGGCCGGCTGCTGCGCGACCGCGCTGGCAATACGCTGGCGATGATGGCGGCCTTGCTGATCCCCTTGATCGGCATGGTCGGCTCCGGCGTCGATATGGCGCGCGCCTATATGGCCAAGGCCAAGTTGCAGACCGCCTGCGACGCGGCCGCGACCTCCGCCCGCCGCCTGATGGGGTCGTCCGCCTTCAGCGACTCGGCGCGTCAGGAAGGCAAGCGTTTCTTCAAGTTCAATTTTCCCATCGGTACCATGAACACCTCGACCTTCGAGCCGACGGTCGAGGCGAGCGAAACCGATGCCTCGGCCGTCGTGGTCTCCGCCGCGACCGAAGTCCCGACCGAGATCATGGGCATTTTCGGCGTCAGCTCGATTCCGATCTCGGTCACCTGCATTGCCGACAAGGATTATGTGAACAACGACATCATGCTGGTGCTCGACGTCACTTTGTCGATGAATTGTCAGGCAGGGACGAACTGTACGGTCCGCGATCAGGAACACAGCACGTCTCGCCTCAGGCGCCTGCGCGAGGGGGCCGCCGGCCTCTATCGGGCGCTGAAGGATGCGCCGGGCGTGCGCACCCGCTACGGCTTCATGCCATATTCTATGACCACCAATGTCGGCCGCGATTTGACTCTGACCTGGCTCCGCAATCCCACGAACTACCGCGCGCGGAATACCGGAACGTCATCCTCGCCGGTCTGGTCTGATTGCAACAATTTCAGCACGGCGACGGGCCGCGCGTCTTGCGTTCTGCGTTCGGTGTCGCACAACACCACTTGGTTCAACACCTGGCGCGGTGGGGCGACGCCCAACTGGACGACCAATCCCAATGTGGGTTGCGTCGAGGAGCGCGCGACCATCGGCAGCAGCGGCTCGCCGATCACCATTTCCACGGACGTTTCGGCAGACGACATCAACCTCGTATCAACGACCGACGCGGCGCGGCAATGGAATCCCTATGACCACGACGCCCAACGCGGTGAAAATCTGGCTTTGGCGAACTCCTACAAAACGCTGGACACCTTCTGTCCGCGACCGGCCCGCCGTCTGGCGGAATATTCCACCGAAGCATTGTTCCAGGCTGAGATGAACCGCATTGCCGGCTCGCAAGTCTATACCCAGACTTCCGCCCCCTATACCGGACGTGCCGCAGGCGGATATACGTTCCACGACGTCGGCATGATCTGGGGGATGCGCTATATCTCCTCCGACGGAATGTTTTCCGCCCAGAATCCTACCACGCTCAACAACATTCCGGTCCAGAAGCATATCGTCCTGTTGACCGATGGCGTGATGGCCACCGAGGACGAGACCTATTCGGCTTATGGTGTCGATTGGGTCGATCGCCGGCTGGGCACTGGCAATCCCATGTCCGGCACGATCAGCGATGCTGTTCGCGCGCGTCACACGCGGCGGTTCCTTCAAGCCTGCAACCGCGCGAGGACCATGGGGATGACCGTCTGGGTCATCGTGCTCGACACCGGCGCGCTGCCCGAGATGCAGCAATGCGCATCGAGCTCCGGTCACTATTATGAAAGCGATGGCAGCAACCTCGAGGAAATTTTCGAATTGATCGGCCGAGGCATCGGCAAGCTGAGGCTCACGCAGTGAAGGTCCGCTTCGCCCTTCGCCGTCGCCGCTTGCGCGGCGTTGTCCGCAGCAGGGAGGGTGTCAGCGCCGTCGAGTTCGGGCTGATGCTTGTCCCGTTCACGATCGTGATGGTCGGGCTGGTCGACATCTCCTACCAGATGTACGTCCATTCGGTGCTGCAGGGCGCGGCCAACGACGCGGCCCGGATCGTCAGCGTCGAAAGCCCCGATATCGGCACCTCCGGCACGCTGGAAGACCGGGTCAAGCAATTGGTCCAGACCCGCATGCAGGCGATCGACATGTCCGGTGCGGCCTACACGGTGACCGCCGACACTTATTACCGCTATTCCAACCATGGCCGGCCGGAGCGGCTCACCTTGGATAAGAACGGCAATGGCGCGTACAATGCGGCCGACGATTGCTTTCTCGACAGCAATCCCAATGGCGTCTTCGATACGAGCGTATCGTCGCGGTCCGGCGTGGGCGGCGCCGACGACGTGGTGCAATTCACCATCAATCTGCAGATGCCGCGCTTGATCCCGGTCGGGCGGTTGTGGGGCGACACCAACAATCTGAACATGAATGTAACGACGGCGGTCAAGCGGCAGCCTTATCGTGATCAGGTCGTGCCTGAGGAGATTTGTCCGTGAGGAAAGCCGCCCGGTTGCGCGAATGCACGAGCGGTGTCTCGGTCGTGGAATTCGCCCTGGCCCTGCCACTGGTGATGTTGGTCGCGGTCGGCGGGCTGGAATGCGCCAACGTCGCGCTCGCGCACCTGCGCATCAGCCAGATCGCGACGACGACCGCAGACACCAGCGCCCGCATCCTGACGCAGATGGACGAGACGGATATCGAGGAAGCTTTCGCCGGCGTCGATGTGATGGGAAATCGCATCAATTTCGCCGCCAACGGCCGGGTCGTGCTCTCGTCGCTGGAGCCCAATGGCCACTCCGACAGCAATGCCGGCCAGAAGATCACATGGCAGCGTTGCCACGGCTCGCTCAATGTCGCGCCAGCTTATGGCCGGCAGGGCAACGGAGCGGACAATGCATCACTCGCGGCGGGCCTGGGCCCAGTCGGGCGAAAGATCCTCGCCGGGGCCGGCACGAACGTGATGTTCGTCGAGGTGACCTACCAGTATCAGCCGCTGATCTACGACGTGCTGAATGTCGGGCAGATCCGCTACGAGGCGGCGTTCAACGTTCGCGAGCGCACCTCGTTCGACATCACCAACACGGCGGGCCGCCCGGTCCAGTCCTGCCCGGCGTAAAAGTGTCTTGCTTCCATAGGACGGCAGATTAGGTTCCTTCCGATTGCGGAAGGACGCCCATGAACCTGCTCATCCTGCTTTCGTCGCTGCTGCTGTCGCAAACCGCGTCTCCACCCACCGGCACTTTGCTGGTCGGCAACAAGGGCGAGGACAGTGTCAGCTTCATCGATCTCGCCACCGGGCGCGAGCT
>JBBSLM010000215.1:0-4400 GCA_038255245.1 Sphingomonadales bacterium | reverse complement strand
GCGCAGGCGCTCGGCCACGTGCCCTTCCTCGACAATATGGCCTTCGCGACGCTCGCCATCCTGGCCGGCCTGCTGCCCTTCACCATGGCCGGGATCGGCACCCGCGATGCGGCGATCCTCTTCCTCTACGCACCCTTCCTGACCCCCGGCGCGGCAGCCGTGCTCGGCGTGCTGGCGACCCTGCGCTACCTCATTCCGGCGATTGCGGGACTGCCGTTCATGGGCGACTATTTGAACCGGACACGGCAGGGGGCGGGCGCGTGAAGATCTTCCCGGATATCGACAGCGAGCGCGGCTGGCGCAATCTGCTGTTCGCCGCGGCGGCCGTGACGGCGCTCATCTATCTTTACAACGCCTTTTTCCTGCCGGGCACGCTGAGCTACTCGCCCTTCACCATCCAGGACGATGCGCGCCAATTCCTGACCTGGATGAGCCGCCTCGACGACGAACTGGCGATGCGCGGCGATTTGCTCGCCGATTATTGGCAGTCGGTCTGCCCGTGGCTGTACCGGGCGATCTTCGGCCTGGCCAACGCCTTGGGACTGGAGCCGGACGTCTTCGCGCGGCTGCTGCCCGTCGCCTTGCTCTTTCTGTGCGCCTGGATGGGCTGGCGGGTCGCCTGGCTGCTGACGAAGCGCCCGCTCGCCGCTTTCGTCGCCGCCGCTTTGCTGACCGGCTTCGTGCTGCACGAGGATTCGATCTATTCCGCGACGCCGCGCGCTTTCTCGACGCCGCTCTTCCTGATCTTCCTCGACGGCCTGCTGCGCAATCGCGGCTGGCAGATGATCCCGAGCCTGTTCCTGCTCGGTCTGCTCTACCCGACAACGGCCTTGGTCGGCCTCACGATGATGGGGCTTTCGCGGATCAGCTGGCGGCCGTTCCGGATCGATTTCGGCATGCGCACCTGGGTGCTCTGCGGGCTCGGTGCGGCCGCGGTCGGCGCGGCGATCATCCCCTTGGCGGGTGCAACCTCGGCCTGGGAACCGACGCTCAGTCTTTCGCAGGCGCTCGGCATGGAGAATATGAACTCCGGCCTCGCCCGCAGCGCCGTCGTCGGCCTGTCCGGCGACGTCGATCTGATCTGCCAGGCGCGGATGGGGTTGCTGCCGGAGATCGTGCCTTGCTGGTCGACGGGAGCGGCGTGGCTCCCGAACCTGCTGCTGCTCGTGCCGATGCTGCTGCTGGCGTGGCGCGCGGCGAAGGGGTCGCGCTTTCAGACGGACGGGGAGCCGGGAGACCTGATCCACGCCTGGGCGCTGATCGCGGCGATCGCCTGGTGGGCGATTGCCGTGCAGCTCGCTTTCTCACTGCATCTGCCGAGCCGCTACACCCAGCGCACCCTGTCGGTGCTGGAGTTCATCGCCATCGGCCAGATGATCGGCCTGTGGCTCGATCGCCGGGTCACCGAGCGGCGCACAGGCGGCGTGACGCGGCTTGCGGGCGGCGCCCTTACCCTCGTCCTGCTTGCTTCCTTCGTCACCCCGACGCCGGGCCTCAGCCGTCCCGACGATGTCGCGGCGATGGAGCGGATCGCGGCGCTGCCCGAGGACGCCGTGATCGGCGGGATCAGCGACCAGCTCGACTACGTCCCCGCCCTGACGGGCCGCCGCACGCTGGCGACGATCGAACATGCGATCCCCTATCATGGCGGCTATTTCACGCCGTTGCGCGAACGGCTCGAGGCCGCAATCGCCGCGGTGTCATCTCCGAACCCCGAGGTGCTTGGCGACTATATCCGCCGCCATGGCGTCACAGTGATCGCAGTGGATCGCGCGCTGATCGCCTACGGGGAACTGCCTCCGCGTTGGCAGAAGGTCGTCGCCACGCCGCTCCGGGCCGCGCAGCAGCAGCTGAAGCTCGCACCCTCGGCGTTGCAGCAGCGGGCACCCGCTTGCCTGCTATATGATGGCGACCTGATCCTGCTCGACGCGGCCTGCCTGACGCGCGGATGACTTTTTCCTGATCTAGGGCTGTGGCCATGCTCAATCGTCGTCATTTCAGCGCCGGCCTCGCTACCCTCGCTTTCGGCGGCCTCACCAGCTGCGCCTCGACGGCGCGGGGCACATCCAATGCCGTGGGTTACGGCCCGCTGGTGCCGGACCCGGCGGGGCTGCTCGATCTGCCCCAGGGCTTCAGCTACCGGATCATTTCCGAAGCCGGTCAGTCCATGGACGACGGCTATTCCGTCCCCAGCAATGCCGACGGCATGGGCGCTTTCGCGCTGGACCGTGACCGCACCATCCTGGTCCGCAATCACGAGCTCGGCCCGCGCCGCATGGACCGCGGCGCCTTCCGTTCGACCCCGCCGGCTTCGCTTCCCATCTTCGATCGCGTCGCTGACGGCATGCCCAGCCCGGGCGGCACCACGACCCTCATCTACAATCATCGCACCGGCCGCACGGAGACGCAGTATCTCAGCCTCGCCGGGACGATGGTCAATTGTGCCGGCGGCACCACGCCGTGGGGCAGCTGGCTGACCTGCGAGGAGAATGTCGCCAAGGCCGGCGTGGACAGTCTCGGCCGCGACCATGGCTGGGTGTTCGAAGTGCCGTCGCGGCATCGCGGGCTGGTGTCGCCCGAGCCGCTGCGCGCAATGGGGCGCTTCGTGCACGAGGCTGCCGCCGTCGATCCGCGCACCGGCATCGTCTATCTGACCGAGGATCGCGAGGATTCCCTTCTCTATCGCTTCCTCCCGAACGCGCGCGGCCGGCTCGCCGAGGGCGGGCTGCTGCAGGCGCTCGCCTTTGCCGGGGATTCTGACGGCAACGACACGCGCAACTGGGCGCGCAACGACTTCCCCGTACGCACTGAGCGCTCGGTGCGCTGGGTCGGCCTCGACAATGTCGAGGCGCCCGAGGACGATCTGCGCGTCCGCGGCGCAGCTTCGGGCGGCGTCCTGTTCGCGCGCGGCGAGGGCATCGCTTATGGCGACGGCGACTTCTATTTCACTTGCACCAGCGGCGGCCGGGCCAGGCTTGGGCAGGTCATGCGCTACCGGCCATCGCGCTTCGAAGGGCAGAGCGGGGAGACGCGCGAACCTGGGCGGCTGACCAATTTCGTCGAATCGGTTCACCCCGAGATGCTGAACTATGGCGACAATATCATCGTCGCGCCGAGCGGCCATTTGATCGTCTGCGAAGACCAGAATGCCAACCCGGTGACCAACCATCTGCGCGGCATCACCCCGGAAGGGCGGTCCTATCCGCTCGCCTTCATCCGCGTACAGACCGAACCCGCCGGAGCCTGCTTCTCCGGCGATGGCAGCATCATGTTCGTCAATCTCTATCACCCCGGCAAGACGCTCGCCGTTACCGGGCCCTGGCGGACTGTTCGCGGCTGATCGCATCCCCATATGGCGGGCATGATCCCGCTTTCAGTCCTCGACCTCGCGCCGGTCCCCGAAGGCAGCGACGCCGGCGCTGCCCTTCGCAACTCCCGCGATCTCGCCGCCTTCGCCGAACGGCTCGGCTTCCAGCGTTACTGGATGGCGGAGCATCATTCGATGCCGGGCGTCGCCAGCGCCGCGACCGCCGTGTGCCTGGCTTTCGTCGCGGGCGGCACGGCCACGATCCGCATCGGCGCGGGCGGGATCATGCTGCCCAACTGGTCGCCGCTGCAGGTGGCGGAGCAGTTCGGGACGCTGGAAGCGCTTTTCCCCGGCCGCATCGATCTGGGCCTGGGCCGCGCGCCGGGCACCGATCAGGCGGCGGCGCGAGCGTTGCGCCGCAACCTTGCCAGCGATGCCAATCGCTTTCCGCAGGACGTGGTCGAGTTGATGGCCTATTTCGATCCGCCGGAGCCCGCAGCCGTGCGCGCCGTGCCGGGCGAGGGCCTGGACGTGCCGATCTGGATCCTCGGCTCCAGCCTGTTCGGCGCGCAACTCGCGGCGATGCTCGGCCTGCCATACGCCTTCGCCTCGCACTTCGCGCCGGACGCGATGGATGCGGCGATCGACGTCTATCGCCGCAGCTTCCAGCCCTCGAAGCAACTGGCCGAGCCCTATGTGATGCTCGGCTTCAATGTGTTCGCCGCCGACAGTGACGAAGAGGGCGAAGTGCTGGCCAGCTCGATGGAGCAGGCGTTCGTGGCGCTGCGCACCGGCAATCCGGGCAAGCTGAAGCCGCCCGTGCCTGGCTATCGCGATACGCTGCCGCCGCAATATCGCGCGACGATCGATAATGTCCTGTCCTGCTCGGCGATCGGCGCACGGGCTCGGGTCCGCGAGCAGGTCGATGCCTTCGTCGCCCGAACGCAAGCGAACGAATTGATGATCACCAGCCAGATTTTTGATCACCGGGCGCGGTTGCGTTCCTATGAACTGCTGGCCGAGGCGATGGCCCTCTAGCGCCCGGTCGCCGCGCGCGGCTATGAGCGGGCTTTCCAAAGCAAAGGTTTGAATG
>JBBSLM010000214.1:0-4407 GCA_038255245.1 Sphingomonadales bacterium | reverse complement strand
CGGCCCGCACTGGGCGATCCATCCCTTCACCCGCGGCGCGGCGGAGACGAGCTTCGACAGAATCGCGCCCGGCGGCACGGTGATGCTGGACGACGCGGCGCGGCCGGGCGAGCGGATCGTGGCGCGGCGCTGGCGCAAGAAATGGCCGGACTTCACCTTCGAGCTGCTCCACCCGGGCAGCAAGGGAACGCTTGTAGGGCTGAGAAAGAGCTAGCTCCCCGGCCCCAGATCGGGGTCGAGATCGCGGGGGCGGAGGAAGCGGGTCAGGGTGCCGGTGCCTTCGCGGACGTCGTCCCAGTCGTCGATATCGAAGCGGATCGCGGCGAGGGTTCCGGTCGGGTATTTTTCGGCCAGCGCCGCCAGCGCGTCCGGATCGCCGTTGCCCGCCAGCAGCAGGGCCAGCTGCTCCGTGCCGGGATTGTGGGCGGCGAGGAGGATGCGGTCGCCAGCGTCGCCAGCGTGCTGGACCTTTTCGAGCAGCAGGATCGGGCTGGCGAGGTAGAGTTGCTGGTCGAACTGCGCCGTGAGCGGCTGGCCATAGCTTTCGCCGGCGATGGTCAGCGTTTCGGTCACGCGCGCGGCGGGGGAGGCGTAAATCGCGTCGAAGCGCATGCCCTCGGCGCGCATCGCCCGGCCGATGGCGTGCGCGGCGGCCCGGCCGCGCCGGTTCAGTGGCCGGTCGAAATCGCGCTGGCGCGGGTCGTCCCAATCGGACTTGGCGTGGCGCAGCAAGGTGAGAATCTTCAAGCGCCCGCTCCCCCGAAAGCACCCTCCTCATGACGGATCGGCTCGCCGGTGGAAAGCCATTCCGTGACGCGCGCCGTAGCGTCGGCCAGCGGCAGGCGGCGGATGGTGACGCCCGGCGGAAAGGCGGTCAGCAGCCGCGAGGGGGCGGCGGCGGAGAGCAGGACGAACAGGCCGCGATCCCCCTGGCGGCGGATCAGGCGGCCGAAGGCCTGCGCCAGCCGGGCGCGGACGACGCGGTCGTCATAGGCCATGCCGCCGCCCGCCGCCTTGCGCGCGGCGTGCAGCACGGTCGGGCGCGGCCAGGGGATCCCTTCCATCACCACCAGCCGCAGCGAGTGGCCGGGGACATCGACGCCGTCGCGCAGGGCATCGGTGCCGAGCAGGCTTGCGTGCGGATCGTCGCGGAAGATGTCCACCAAGGTGCCGGTGTCGATCGGATCGACATGCTGGGCATAGAGCGGCAGGCCGGCACGGGCGAGGCGATCGGCGATGCGGGCGTGGACGGCGCGCAGCCGCTGGATGGCCGTGAACAGACCCAGCGTGCCACCCTCCGCCGCCTCGATAAGCCGGGCATAGGCGCCGGCCAGAGCGGGGAGATCGCCGCGCTTCAGGTCAGTGACGACCAAAACCTCGCTGTTCGCGGCATAATCGAACGGGCTTTCGGCGGCGAAGAGCTGCGCCGGGTTCGGCAGATGGCAGGCACCGGTGCGGGCCTCGGCGACCGCCCAATCCTCGCCGGCGCGCAAAGTGGCGGAGGTGACGACCACGCCGTGGGCGGGCTTCAGCACGGCTTCCGCGAGCGGTCGGGTCGGGTCGAGCCAGTGGCGATGCAGGCCGATGTCATATTCGCGCCCCTCGACGCGGTTGATCGCCAGCCAATCGACGAAATCCTGGTCGGCCGGGCCGCCAATGCGGGCGAGGAGGGAGACCCAGGCGCCGAGTGTCTGGGTGCGCCAACTTAGGCCGCCGAGCGCGCCGTCGACGCGGGCGCGCGCCTGCGCGTCGAGCCAGTCGGGCGCGTCTTCCAGCACGGCTTCGAGCCGCTTGCCGAGCGCCATCAGCGCGCGCAGCAGGCGTTCCAGCGCGGCAGCGGCGTTGCCGGCCGCGGCGACCAGTTCGCCCGACGGCTCCGCCAATTCGGTCTCGATGCCGAAGCCGGCGTCCTGTGCGGTGGCGCGGGCATATACCTGGGCGCGGACGGCGGCCAGCAGGGCTTCGAGCGGCCCCCAGGGGGCATTCTCCGCCAGGCGCCCCAGCCAGCCGTCGCTCGGCAATTCCTGCGCGGCGTTCAATGCGGCGTTGATCGCGTCGCCGCCGGCCTCGTCATAGGAAGCGACGTCGGCCAGGCGGGCAGCGAGGCCCCGACGGCGGCCGCGCGCCTTGCCGGCCTCCGGCCCCATCACCCAGCGGCGCAATTCGATCGCTTCCTGTCCGGTCAAGGCGGCGGCGAAAGTGGAATCGGCGGCGTCGAACAGATGATGGCCCTCGTCGAAGACGATGCGGGTCGGCGCTTCGCCCGATTCCCTGCCTCGCGCGGCATTGACCATGACCAGGGCGTGATTGGCGACGACGATGTCGGCATCGCGGCTGGCGCGGGTCGAGCGTTCGATGAAGCAGCGGCGGTAATGCGGGCAGCCGGCGTAAACGCACTCGCCGCGCCGGTCGGTGAGCGCGGTCGCTCCGGCGCGGCGGAACAGGCTGGGCAACCAGCCGGGCAAATCGCCGCCGACCATGTCGCCATCCTGGCTGTAGGCGGCCCAGCGCGCCACCAATTGCGCGAGAATGGCGGCGCGGCCGGAGAAACCGCCCTGCAGCGCATCCTCCAGATTGAGCAGGCAGAGATAATTTTCGCGGCCCTTGCGGACGACCAGCTTCTCGCGGCGGACTTTCTCGTCGGGGTAGAGCGTCTCGCCGAGCGCGCTGAGCTGGCGTTGCAGCGCCTTGGTGTAGGTCGAAACCCAGACCGGGCCGCCGGCCTGTTCGGCCCAGAGCGTGGCGGGGGCAAGGTAGCCGAAGGTCTTGCCGATGCCGGTGCCCGCTTCGGCCAGCACGATTTTGGGCGCGCGATCGGCACTACGCGGGGCGAAGGCCGCGGCGGCGGCCTCGGCATAGTCGCGCTGGCCGGTCCGGGTCTCGGCGTCGGCCCCGGTCAGGCGGTCGAGCCGCATGGCGGCCTCGCCCGGAGCAATGCGGATCGTGCGCGGCGCGGGGCGCTCGGCGTTTTCCGACCATTCGGGCAGGCGGGAGAAGAGCCAGCGCTCATTCTGCTGCGGCCGTTCCAGACGCTGCGTCACCGCGCTCGTCCACGGCCAGCGCAGGCGAGCGAGCGCCTGCGCGCTGGTCCAGGCGCCTTCGCGCTGCAGCCATTGCTGGGTCAGCATGGACAGCAGCCTGGCGGCGGCGGCGCGCAGGAAGGCGGCGGCGGCGGCCTCGTCCGACGGGGCTTCCATATCGAGCGCTTCGGCGAGGCCGTGCGGGGTGGGGACGGCGAAGCGGGCGGGCAGGACGAAGGCGAACAGTTCGAGCAGGTCGAGACCGGACAAGTCCGGATAACCGAGCCGGCTGGCGACCAGAGGCGCGTTCAGCAGGATCATCGGCGTTTCGGCCGCGCGCGCGATCGCCTGACCCCGGCCGACCGCTTCGGTGCGCCCGTCCGGATGGGCGATCCAGACGCCGCCATGGGTGGCGTGGAGGGCGGGGTATGGGAGCTTCGCGGTCATCTGGCTGCGTCGGCCGATAAACGAAAGGTCCGGAAAGTCCGGGGGTCTCGCGCGCGCCCGCGCGCCCGCGCGCGAGGGACCGCCAGGATTATGCAGGCAAAGATGACGGCGCAGGACGGCATGGCGGAACTAGAACATATTTGGAACAAGTAGGAAAGTCGCGGTGGCGGCTCGTTTGATCGTTGCCACGTGTCTCTCCGTTCGTCTCGAGCGAAGTCGAGAGACTGGTTCGGGGGAGTGGATGGCTGGGCGCTGGAGTTTCGCTTGGGCCGTGTCTCGACTTCGCTCGACATGAGCGGGGGTAGTCGGGAACCCGATCCCTCAGTCCCGCAGCAATTCGTTGATCCCTGTCTTCGCCCGCGTCTGCGCGTCCACCCGCTTCACGATCACGGCGCAGGCGAGGCTGGGGCCGCCCTTGGGATCGGGGAGGGTACCGGGGACGACGACCGAGTAAGCGGGGACGCGGCCGCGGGTGACTTCGCCGGTGGCGCGATCGACGATCTTGGTGCTGGCGCCGAGGAAGACGCCCATCGAGATGACCGCGCCCTGCTCGACGATGACGCCCTCGGCGACTTCCGAGCGCGCGCCGATGAAGCAATCGTCCTCGATCACGACGGGGCCGGCCTGCAGCGGCTCGAGCACGCCGCCAATGCCGGTGCCCCCTGAAATGTGCACGTTGCGGCCGATCTGGGCGCAGCTGCCGACCGTGGCCCAGGTGTCGATCATGCTGTTCTCGCCCACATAGGCGCCGATGTTGACGAAGCTGGGCATCAGCACCGCGCCCTTGCCGATGAAGGCGCCGCGGCGGACGATGGCGCCGGGGACCGCGCGGAAGCCTGCCGCGTCGAACTCATGGTCGCTCCACGCGGCGAACTTGCTCGGCACCTTGTCCCACCACATCGCGCCGCCGGGGCCGCCCGCAATCGGCGCCATCGGGTTG
>JBBSLM010000213.1:0-4409 GCA_038255245.1 Sphingomonadales bacterium | reverse complement strand
GGGCGCGGTTGGGCGAAATGCCCGCAAAGCTCAAGCGAACTCGCGCGCCGCGAGCTGGAGCTGATGCTTGCGTTCCGCATCTTCCTGATCGGTCAGCGTCGTCGGATAGGCGCCGGTGAAGCAGGCGTCGCAATAAGCCGGACGCGCTTCGTCGCGCCCCGATTCGCCCACCGCGCGGTACAGCCCCTCGATCGAGATGAAGCCCAGGCTGTCCGCGCCGATATGCGCGCACATCGCCGCCACATCCATCTGCGCGGCGAGCAATTTGTCGCGGTCCGGCGTGTTGACGCCATAGAAGCAGGAATGTCGCGTCGGCGGGCTGGCGATCCGCATGTGGACTTCGCGCGCGCCGGCATCGCGCAGCATCTGCACGATCTTCATGCTCGTCGTGCCGCGCACGATCGAATCGTCGATCAGCACCAGGCTCTTGCCCTTGATCAGCGCGCTGTTGGCATTGTGCTTCAGCTTGACGCCAAGGTGGCGGACTTCGGCGCCCGGCTGGATGAAGGTGCGGCCGACATAGTGCGAGCGGATGATGCCGAGCTCGAAGGGAATACCGCTTTCCTGCGCATAGCCGATCGCGGCGGGGACACCGCTGTCCGGCACCGGCACGACCATGTCCGCCTCGACGCCGTTCTCGCGCGCAAGCTCGGCGCCGATCTGCTTGCGGACGGAATAGACGGAGGTGCCGTCGACGATGCTGTCGGGCCGCGAGAAATAGACATGTTCGAAGATGCAGGGTCGCGGCCGGTGCTGGCTGCCGAACGGGCGTAGCGAGCGGATGCCTTCGTCGTTGACGATGACCAGTTCGCCCGGGTCCACGACCCGCAAATAGGTCGCGCCGACCATGTCGAGCGCCACCGTTTCGGAAGCGAAGATGATCGCAGCATCGTCTCCTTGGCCAAGCTTGCCCATGACGAGCGGCCGGATGCCGAGCGGATCGCGGCAGGCGATCAGGCCCTCGTCGGTCAGGCAGACGAGGCTGTAGGCGCCCTCGACCCGCCGCAGCGCGTCGATGAAGCGGTCGAGCAGGTCGCGATAGGTCGAGGTCGCGACCAGGTGGATGATCACTTCGGTGTCGCTGGTCGACTGGAAGATCGAGCCACGCCGGTTCATCTCGGCGCGCAGGAACAAGGCGTTGGAGATGTTGCCATTGTGCGCGACCGCGAAGCCGCCCGCGGCGAGCTCGGCGAACAAGGGCTGGACGTTGCGCACGGCCGTCTCGCCGGTGGTGGCGTAGCGGACATGGCCGACCGCCGCATCGCCGTGAAGCTGCGCGACCGCCGTGCTCTTGCCGGCGAAAATGTCGCCGACGCGGCCGAGCGCGCGGTGGGAATGGAAATGCGCGCCGTGACGGCTGGTGATGCCGGCCGCTTCCTGGCCGCGATGCTGCAACGCATGCAGGCCCAAGGCGGTGATCGCGGCCGCGGTCTCGCTGCCCCAGATGCCGAACACACCGCATTCCTCGCGCAGCGTGTCGCCATAAGCGTCGGCATCGAAGGGATTCGTGGTCAGCATAAGCACACAGTCCGGGCGGGGGGCGTGGGGCGCATATAGGAAAGGGCGCGCGGCTTGTCGCCCCGCCATGTCACAATTTCGTCTCACGAAACTGGCTGACCAACGCCGCCTTATATGCTTTGGTGCGCTGATGATGACAGGCAAATGGTGGTCTGCGGCGGTCGTCGCGTGCTTGCTGGCGGGGTGCGGAGGCAATGAGGCGGCTTCGGGTGGCGAGGCGGGCTCCGGCGCGACGGCGAGTGGCTTGTACGCGCAAGCTGGGGGCGAACGGCCCGGGCAATTGTGCCTGGTCGAGCGCGAGGGGCGGGCAGGGACGTTCGGCATCATCACCTGGGGCCGCGGTGATGCCAATTGCAGCGGCGCGGGTTCTGTCCAGCGCGACGGCGACAGGCTGACCTTGTTGCTGGACGGCGACGAAAGCTGTTCGATCGAGGCCCGGGCGGAGGAAGGCACGATCAGCGTGACCCGGAGCCTGTCGGGCGAATGCGCGCTCTATTATTGCGCCGGCGGGGCCAGCCTGGACAATGTCCGGTTCGAGCGGAGCGAAGATGGGATTGCGGCGGCGGCGAAGGCGCGCGATCTGGCCGGTGCGCCCCTGTGCGGCGATGCGAGCGGCAATTGACGTTGACGTGAACGTAAACTAAGCCCTGCGGCCATGCCCAGCACCGCCTTCCAGACCGATTTCGACGGGAATGCCGGCAGCGAGCATTCCTATTCCATCACCGACCTGTGCACTGAATTCGGCGTCACGCCGCGGGCGCTGCGTTTCTACGAAGATGAGGGGTTGATCTCGCCGCTGCGGCAGGGTCTTTCGCGCATCTATTCCTGGCGCGATCGCGCACGGCTCGCCTGGATCCTGCGCGGCAAGCGCGTCGGCTTCAGCCTCGCCGACATTCGCGAGATGATCGACCTGTACGACCGCAATGACGGCCGGCATGCGCAACGGATCGTGACGCTGGAGAAATGCCGGGCGCGGATCGATCTCCTGCGCAAGCAGAAGCTGGATATCGACGCGACGATGGACGAGCTGGAGCGCTTCATCGCGATGGTCGAGCAGGCCGACCAGCCCGCCGCCTGACCCAATTCACCGACATCACGACACGGAGCTAGAACCCGATGCCGACCTATACCGCCCCCGTCCGCGAATCGCGTTTCATCATCGAAGAAGTGCTGGGGATCGAGCGTTATTCGAACCTGCCGGGCTTCGAGAATGCGACCCCGGACATGATTGAGGCGATCCTGACCGAGGCTGGGAAATTCTGTTCCGAGGTGCTGGCGCCGTTGAACCGGGTGGGCGACGAAGAAGGGTGCACGCGTCACGAGGACGGCTCGGTGACGACGCCGACCGGGTTCAAGGACGCCTGGGACCAGTTCGTCGCGGGCGGCTGGCCGGGGCTTTCCGCGCCGGAGGAATTTGGCGGGCAGGGGCTGCCGCAGCTGATCGGCACTGCGGTCAGCGAATATCTGCTCTCCGCCAACCAGGCGTTTGAAATGTATCACGGCCTGACCGCCGGCGCCGAGGCGTCGATCATGGTCAAGGGCTCGGACGAACAGAAGCGCATCTATCTGCCCAACATGGTCTCGGGCAAATGGACCGGGACGATGAATCTCACGGAGCCGCATTGCGGCACCGATCTGGGCCTGTTGAAGACCCGCGCCGAGCCGCAGGCGGACGGCTCCTACAAGATTTCGGGCACCAAGATCTTCATCTCCTCGGGCGAGCATGATCTGGCCGAGAACATCATCCACCTGGTGCTGGCGAAGATCGCCGGCGCGCCGGACACGGTGAAGGGCATTTCGCTCTTCATCGTCCCCAAATTCCTGGTGAACGAGGACGGCTCGCTCGGCGCCCGCAACGGCGTTTCCTGCGGCTCGATCGAGCACAAGATGGGCATTCACGGCAATTCGACCTGCGTGATGAATTATGACGACGCCACCGGCTATCTGGTCGGCGAGACCGAGAAGGGCCTGGCCGGCATGTTCATCATGATGAACGCGGCGCGGCTCGGCGTCGGCCTGCAAGGGCTCGCGCAGGGCGAGGTCGCCTATCAGAATGGCGTCACCTACGCGAAGGACCGGCGACAGGGCCGGGCGCTCGTGCCCGACGCGCGCGATCCGGAGGCGAAGGCCGACCCGATCATCGTCCACCCCGACGTGCGGCGCATGCTGATGGAGGCGCGCGCCTTCAACGAAGCGGCGCGGGCTTTGGTGCTGTGGGGCAGTTTGCAGGTCGATCTGATGCGCCGCGCGCAGGACGAGGAGACCAAGCAACAGGCCGACGATCTGCTCGGGCTGCTGACCCCGGTGATCAAGGGCTATCTGACCGACAAGGGCTTCGAGGCTGCGGTCAACATGCAGCAGGTCTATGGCGGCCACGGTTACATCCGCGAATGGGGCATGGACCAGTTCGTCCGCGACGCCCGCATCGCCCAGATTTACGAAGGCACGAACGGAGTGCAGGCGATGGATCTGGTCGGCCGCAAGCTGCCCGCCAATGGCGGCCGCGCGGTGATGGCTTTTCTGAAAATGATCGGCGAGGAAGTCGGCGAGGCGAAGGACAATGAGGCGCTGAAGCCGATCGCCGAAGCGCTGGAGAGTGCCACCGCGGATTTGCAGGCATCGACCATGTGGCTGATGCAGAACGCGATGGCCAATCCGAACCAGGCCGGCGCCGCGGCTTATCCCTATATGACGATCATGGGCACGGTCGCGCTCGGGCTGATGTGGCTGCGCATGGCCACGGTCAGCGCCGCCGCGATCGCCGACGGCCGCGACGGCGACGGCTTCCACGACCGCAAACTCGCCACCGCCCGCTTCTACGCCGCCCGCATCATGCCCGACACCATCTCGCTCCGCCGCAAGATCGAATCCGGCGCGGACACGATCATGGC
>JBBSLM010000212.1:0-4434 GCA_038255245.1 Sphingomonadales bacterium | reverse complement strand
GGGAGGAGGAAGATGCCGGAGCCGATGATCGTGCCGACGACGAGGGCGAGGCACGGCCAGAAGCCGAGCGGGCGGCGATCCAGCGGCGCAGCAACGTCGGTCATCCCGCTCACCGTCACCCCGGACTTGATCCGGGGCCTGCCTTCCCTTGTCGCATTAGGAAGAAGGCGGGTGCCGGATCAAGTCCGGCATGACGATGTTGGGGTGTTCGTCGAGAAACCCTCCGCTATCGCTACGGGAGCCATCGGCACAAATCGTGCCCCGCACGATTTGAGTCCGGATGGCTGGTGCGGTCGAGAAGACTCGAACTTCCACGTCCTTTCGGACACAACGACCTCAACGTTGCGCGTCTACCAGTTCCGCCACGACCGCACATCGAAGGAGAGGCGGCGCGAGGCCACCACCGGGTAGGCGGGCGCCTCTAGCAAAGGGCGGGAGGTGGCGCAACGCCCACAGCGAGCGTCAGTCCGGAAACCCCCGAAAGACACCGTCAGCATCCACGGCAGATGCGAAATCAGAAAAATCCATGTTCGCGACCGAGAGATTGTTCTCCACGCCCCAAAGCTCAGAAGGGATGACCCTAAAGCTTGCGTCGGGAGCAAACGGATCGACGCAGAGCAAGGTGCGGTCAGGGTCGGTCATCGTCACGCGATCGGCTATAATGACGAGCGCGTGATCGGTTGCCCGTTCGGCAAGTGCCGCCAGATCGCTTGGGTTCGCGGACGCAAACGCCTCATCGTCTATCGGTTCGATTTGAGCGCGAAAGCCATCGGGAGATTCTTGGCTCGCCGCAGCCAGCACATCCCGCCAAACTTCATCCGAGGAGAAATCAGTCCTGACGAACGGGGTCGCCTCACCCTGCGGCAGCATCATCTCGCTTCACTCCTCCGGATCGCCTCGGCCGTATCTAGTATAAAAACATCGGCATGCCCTCGACCTTGAGCAGGCGCGCACGATAGCGCTCCGGATCGTAGAGGGCGGCGACGTCGACCAATTTCTCGCCGCTGAGCAGAGCGTCGGCGGGGACGTGGGTGTAATTGCCGTGGCGCAGCGCGACCATGCGGCCATGCTCGCCTTTCTGCAGGAGCTGCACGGCGAGCGCGCCGAAGGCGAGGCCGACCATGCGGTCCATCGCGTCGGGCTCGCCCGCGCGCATCAGATAAGCGAGTTCCTGGATGACGACGCCGCTGCCAAGGCGGCTGGTGATCGCGCGGCCGAGGCGGTCGCTGATCCGGCCCGAGCCGCGCTCGGCGGAGGATTTGGCGATGTCGCCGTCGCGCGGGCCGTCCTCGCCGGCGATGCGCGCGCCTTCGGAGACGACCAGCATCGCATAGCCGGCCGGGTTGGACGCCTTGTCCTCGGCGATCAGCGGCAGCAGGATGTCGAGATCGACCGGCACTTCGGAAATGATCGTGCGATCGACCTGGGCGAGGTGGCCGGACAACAGGGCCGTCTCGCCGCTGCGCCGGCCGAACAATTCGATCACGCCGATCCGTTCGTGGCTGCCGACCGTGGTCCGAAGCGCATTGATCGCCTCCACCGAGCGGCTGACCGCGGTCGAAAAGCCGATGCAATAATCGGTGCCGAAGACGTCATTGTCCATCGTCTTGGGGACGGAGATGATTCGCACGCCCTTGCCGGCGAGATGCGCGGAGAAGCGCAGGGTGCCGTCGCCGCCCAACGTCACCAGCGCGTCGACGCCGAGATGGTCGAGGACGCTGAGCACGTGGGCCGTGCCGTCGCCTTCCTTTAGCGTGCGCGGATCGAGCCGCGAGGTGTGCAGGATGGTGCCGCCGGTGCGGTCGATGCCGCGCACCGCCTCGCGGTCCAGTGCGATCGTATTGACGGCGATGCTGGCGGGATCGGCGGGATCGCAGGCCATCACCCCTTCCCACCCGCGCCTGAAGCCGGTGACGCGCCAGCCCAGATCGTCGGCGGACAAAGTGACGGCGCGGATGCAGGCGTTGAGGCCGGGCACGTCCCCGCCGCCGGTGAGGATGCCGATGTGCATCAGGGCGAGGAGCCGAACCTGAGGCTGAGGCTGCGGCCGCCTTTCGGCACGTCGGTCGAGGAGCTGCTGAAGGTGATGGTCTGGCCCGGCGCGAGTTCGCTCAGCGGCGGCGCGATCATCCAGGAGAACATCACATTCTGGTCCGCGTCGGTCACTTCGGCGCGGATCTGCGGGATGCGCTGCGTCTCGGTCGAGACGTTGGTGATCTCACCGGTGACGGTGAAGAGTTCGCGGTCGGTCGGCAGCGGCTCGCGCGAAAGATTCTGGCGGCTGATGCGCAGCGCCTCGTTCGGGCTGGCGGCCGCGCCGCCGCCGTTCATCCAGGCGGAAATCTGTTGCGGGCCGACGAAATAGATGGCGGTCAGCGCGCCGACCATCAGCAAGGCGGAGACGATGGCGATCCAGGTCCACAGCCGGGCCGGATTGCGGCGGGCGCGCCGGGGCGGCTCCTCATATGCCTCGTCAGCCTGTTCGGCGGGCGCCCAGTCGATCGGCTCGACCGGGGGGGCTTCCGCCGCGGCCGGTTCTGCCACGGCGGCGGGCGGCGGGGGCGGCGGTGCAGCCTGGCGCGGCGCGGGCGGCGGGGCCGGGGGCGGCGTGGTGCCGGCGGGAATCGCTTCGGGCCCGTCCTGGAACCAGCTGAAGCGGCATTGCGCGCAGCGGACCCTCCGGCCGTCGAGGCCGATGGCGTTGTCGGGAACGACGTATTTGGTCCGGCAGGACGGACAAGACAAAATCATATGGGCCTGGAACCCTTGCACGCCGCTTTGGGGCCTCTAAGCACGCGTGACGGGATTGTTGCAAGCGCGGGTGGCTTGAAGGGCGTCGCGGCGGCATGCCAGAAGCGACTGGAGGGGAAAGGCAAGAGGATGCGCAGGTGAGCGCGAGCGGCGCGATCGTCCAGTTCGACAATGTCGGCCTGCGCTACGGCACGGGCGCCGAGACCTTGTCCGATCTGAGTTTTACCCTGCGCACGGGCGGCTTTTACTTTCTCACCGGCCCGTCGGGGGCGGGCAAGACCAGCCTGCTGAAATTGCTCTATCTGGCGCTCCGGCCGAGCCGCGGCCTGATCCGGCTGTTCGGCGAGGATATCGTGACCATGCCGCGTACCCGGCTGCCGGGCTTCCGGCGGCGGATCGGCACGGTGTTCCAGGAATTCCGGCTGGTCCCGCATCTGTCCGCCTTCGACAATGTCGCGCTGCCGCTGCGCGTGGCGGGCGTTGAGGATGAGGATCTGGAAGTGCCGGTGCGCGAGATGCTGGCCTGGGTGGGGCTGGAGGATCGTGCCAGCGCACGGCCGGCGACCCTGTCGGGTGGGGAGCAGCAGCGCGTTGCCATCGCCCGGGCAGTGATCGCGCGGCCCGAATTGCTGGTCGCGGACGAGCCGACCGGCAACGTCGATCCGGAAATGGCGAAGCGGCTGATTCATCTGTTCGACGCGCTGAATAAATTGGGGGCGACGGTGATCGTCGCCACCCACGATCTGCATCTGCTGACGTCCGTGCCGCGTGCGGAGATGTTGCGGCTGGACCGGGGGCAAATTGCCGATCCAACCGGCGTCCTGCGCAATCCGCCGCGCCGGGCGGATGAAGATCTGACGTCATGAAGATGCTGCGCGCGTTCGGCGCGAGCGAAGGCAAATTGTTTCCGGAAGGCCGCATTTCCGGGCCGATGCCCTGGGTGATCGCGATCATGATGTTTCTGACTGTGCTCGCGGCGGCGACCGGCATGGCGCTGTCGGCCGGGGCGGAGCGGATCGAGGGGCAGATCGGCAACCGGGTGACGGTGCAGATCGTCGAACCCAATCCCGACCGGCGCGCGGCCCAGGCCGAGGCAGCGGCAGCGGCGCTGCAGGGCGTTGCGGGCGTCAGCGCGGTGCGGCGGGTGCCGGACGAGGAAGTCGCCGCCTTGCTCGAGCCCTGGCTCGGCGATCTGGCCGCCGACGCCGATCTGCCGGTGCCGGCGATGATCGACGTCGATCTGGCCGACGAGGGCGCGATGCCGGCCATCTCCGCCGCTGCAGAACGTGCCGCGCCGGGGGCATTGGTGTCGAGCGCGGCGGAGTGGCTGGCGCCTTTGTCCGGGCTGCTCGGTTCGCTGCAATGGCTGGCGATCGGGCTGGTGATGCTGATGATCGTCGCGACCGGTGCGACGGTGGTGCTGGCGGCGCGCGCCTCGCTCAACACCCACAACAACACGATCGAAATTCTGCATCATATGGGCGCGACCGATTCCCAGATCGCGCGGCTGTTCCAGCGGCGGATCGCGCTCGATGTCCTGTTCGGCGGGCTGCTCGGTTTCTCCTTCGCGGTCGTCGTGCTGGTGTTGATCGGCGGGCGGGTGGCGGCGATCGGTTCGGAATTGCTGGGCGCGGCGGCGATGCCCGATTTCGGCTGGGCCGTGCTGGTCGGGTTGCCTTTGGC
>JBBSLM010000211.1:0-4448 GCA_038255245.1 Sphingomonadales bacterium | reverse complement strand
CTAGGAGGCCGCTGAATATGGGCAGTTTTAGGACTGGCAGATTCGTGGGCAGAGGCGCGAGATCGGCAGGGCAGTCGCAGGCGACGGCAGGTCGGGCGTATGCCAGTGCGATCTGGACGGTGGGGGTGCCTGGGTGGCCGGAGCAGGCCCGATTGGATCCGGTGACGACGCCGGCCGAGGCCGGCGTCGTCACCTTGTCAGGCGTTGTGGGCCACCAGAACCCAGACTCCTGCCGTGCAAGTGAGACCACGGCCGACGAGATTGCGTAGATTGAGTCCGGCGGTCCGGCGGGCGAGCCAGGCGTTGTTCTTGTCCGTGCCACGGTAGCGAAGTTTCAGGCGGCGGCCACCGTGGCTGGCGATCTGGGAGATGACACGTTCCACATTGGGCCGGAACTTGCGGTACTTCTCGCGCAGTTCAGGCTCAGCAGCCCAGTCGCGACGGGCTTTGCGCAGCATGTCATCTCGTTGGTGAAGAACGATTTTACGGCCCGTCTTCGACGTCGTGCATCGATCACGCAGAGGGCAGCCATCGCACAGCGCACCGAAGCTCGCCACCCGGGTCCGGCTGATCGGACGAGTGTGCGCGGCCGGGCAGCCCACCATGCCCGCCTGCTCGTCGACGGTGAAGTCATCAACGGTGAACCCACCCTCCACAGGTGCCTGCAGCGGCTTGGGCTTGATCACCGCGTCGTGCCCGGCGTCGTCGATCGCTCCACGCAAATCCCCTGTGCCGTAAGCGGAATCGCCGTACCACTCGCGTGGTGCGTCGGCATCGGTGGCCAGGAACTTCTCCGCCAGGGCCGCATCGGAATTCTCGGTGCCGGCGGCCTTGGTGAGCGCCTCGTCGGTGATGATCCCCGTCTGCGGCTCGGCCGCCACATGCGCCCGATACCCGTCCCGGCGGTTCTCCGGCGACTTGCGGGTATGCCGCGCATCCGGGTCCACCGTGGACACCACCCGATCGGGGGCCACCTTGCGGGCGATGCGCCACCGCCCGTCGGTGCCGTCGGACCCATCCGCGGGCTCGACATCTTGACCGGCGACCAACGCCAGCAACGCCAACGCCGCCCGCACCTGCTCGTCGGACTCGTCGAGGTCGACCTCGACGAACGCCTCGACCAGCGCGTTCGCGTCGTTGACCAGGGCAGAGACCAGCACGTCCTTCGCCCCGGGCTCGTCCCAGTCGATCACCGGCTTACCCGGCCGGCTGTAGTCATGTCCCGTGCACACCGACACGATCACCTCGGCGGCGCCGGGCACCAGCCGCCCGACCCGCCGGACCGCCGAGATCAGCTGGGTGATTGTGTCCTGGGTGGCGACCGCGTCAGCGAGGATCGTGGAATCCACCGCGCGTTTGCGGCGGCCACGCACGATCCCGGTCTCCTCCACGACCTTGCGCACCGCCTCGTTGATCCGATGCGGCCGTGTGGACTTGGCCAATCGCTTACGCCAGTACACCAGCGTGGACGGATCGAATCCCTTGTGGTCCAACGCCATCCCCGTCGCGACCTTCCACCGCAGATCACACCGGGCCGCATCGGCGGTCTCCCGGTCGGAGAGATCATGCAGGGTCTGTAACACCAGAATCGAAGCCATCACCGACGCCGGAATCGACGGCCGCCCCCGCCCCGAGGGGAACAGGTCCTCGAACTCCCCATCGGGGAAAATATCGTGGCGATGAGCAGCGAGGAACGCGAACATGCTGCCCTCAGGTACCAGATGACCGACCAACGCTTCCGCATCCAAAAGCTCCCGATCGACCCGCTCCACACCCTGCATGAAACCTATTCTCCCAGTTCAAGCCCACATTCTAGGGAGGCGCGCTGATTATTCAGCGGCCTCCTAGCGGCGTTTTACACCACCTTCGGCGACATCATGACGACCGACAGATTGGTGGAACTGCTGGAACAGAAGGCGCCAGCCAAGTAGGGGATCTTGTCGGACTTCCCGGCCTGGCGAACGATACGGTCGGATTCAGACCGTTCCTACGAAGGAGCTGAGCGTGATGATGCGATCGATCGTGATCTCCGCAGCTGCCCTTGTCGTGCCGTCGTGCTCGTCTGGAACCACTGATGACACAACCGATTTCGCCCGTTCGGTCGATATCGGTGGCCGGAACATCTACCTGACGTGCAGTGGCAGCAACCGCAGCGAGGACCCGACGATCGTTCTCGTGTCGGGATATCACGATTCGTCCGACACCTGGATCAACCAGGACGCCCTGACGTTGCTTGCGCCCGCGAAGGGACCGGCGGTGTTCCCGGCGCTCGCGGGGTCGCACCGCGTCTGCGCGTACGACTTCCCCGGAACCATTCGCTACATCGGGGATGGTCCGCTGACCGACCGCAGTACGCCGGTGTCCCAGCCGCGGACTGCTGCGGACCTGTTCGCCGAGCTGCACGCAACGCTCGCCGCCGCCGATGTGCAACCGCCGTATGTTCTGGTCGGCCATTCGCTCGGCGGGCTTATCAGCTTGCTCTACGGCAAGACTTATCCGAATCAAGTCGATGGCATGGTGTTCGTGGACGCGCTCAGCCCCACACTGCCCGAGGTGCTCGGCCCGGGGTGGCCGATCTATCGCGACGGACTTTTGAACCCGCCGCTCGATTAGGCTCCGATTCCGTCGATGCGCAGTCCGGACTCCGAGCGCGTGGACATCGATGCGAGCATCGCGCAGGTGCAGTCCGCCCCCGCGCTGCGTCCGATACCGCTGGCGGTGCTCACGAAGACCGAGCCGTTCGCGGGCGCGGTCGCACCGCCTGGACTGTCAACCGAGGATCTCAATTGGCTCTTCCAGCAGGCCGAAGATGCCCTTGTCGCCCTGGCTCCCGGCACTCCGCACATCTTCGCTACGGGCAGCGACCACTACATCCAGTTCTCACAGCCCGATCTCGTCACGCAGACAACGGATCTCGTGGTCGGGCGGGCTGGGTAGGAACTCGGTCGAGCGGGCCACCAGTGTTCAGAATCCGCGCGAAAAATTGAGCCGTGGTAGCCCGTTCGGAAGGAGCTCAGCGGTGGGCGGCCAGTATCATGCATGGGAGCTCACTACCGCCAAACACAGTCGGGTGCAGACGTCTGCAAGTTCGGAAGTCGAGTCCTGCGGATCGCGTAGCCAAGCTACGACGACCTGATTGACTCCTCCGGCGACGAACATTGCGCCACGGCGAAGGTCTGCGGGATCGGGTGCTTCGATATCGAGCAGCGCCGGCGCATGTTGCAGGACGAGATCAGCCACCATGTCGAGTGCTTCGCTGCGTCGTTGGGCGAGTCCGGCGGCAGCAGTCCAGTCGCTGGTCATGACGCGGTGAACATGCGGGTCGTCGGCGATGAGATCGAAGAATGCTTTCAATGCCGCGCGCAGTTTGGCCGCCAGATCGCCTGGCTCGGCGAGGCTGGCATTCACGAGAGCGGCGAACAGCTCGTCGCGAACCTCGTCGGCCACCGCAAAGATCAATGCATCGCGGTTTGCGAAGTGCTCGTAGAAATACCGGGGGGTCAGACCGGAGGCGCTGCACACGCCGCGGACGGTCACGTCGCCGATTCCGGACTCGCCCCACACCCGGCGTCCTGCTTCGAGGAGTTTGCGACGGCGTTCTGCGCGACGGTCGTCTGCACTGATTCCGCCGTAATCGCGCACTACGTCCGTCCGTGCCATTGACGGAACTCTACCGGTCGCATACCTTTGGACAACAGACGTTGTCCAAAGTCGACGACTCAAAGGAGAGCCGCGCGATGCCCACGACCATTCCCAGTCGTCATCCAGACCGCCCGCAGTCTGTTCCCGCCGCCATCAAGGCGTTCGCGCTGATGTTGGGGCTACGTGAGCCGGACGCGGCGCAGTTTCGCCGGCTGGGGGAGTGCCTTACAGTCGGGGACGAGCCGATGGACCGGTTGGTCGAATGGATGTATTCGACTGGCATGAGTGAGGCTCGGCCGCTGTTCGAACAGGCGCTCGCCGGCGGAATCGACAGCGTTGTGAATGCTCCGGAACCGTTGCGGGAGTTCTTCGTTCGTGTCGAGACGGTTCCCGAATGGGTCGATTGGGACCAGATACGCCGCGCCGAGCAGCTCATGCGTAGCGGCGGTGCGGACGGGATGTACATTGCGCGCGATATCGCGCTGCTCGGCGGCTACATGTTCGCCGGTTTCAACCAGACACTGCTGCGGACTGGTGCGCTCGAGAAGGGCTCGAACAAGCGGTTCGCCGAAACGATGCAATGGGCGATGGATGTCATTTCCGACGGCGGTCTGGTCGACGGCGGTATCGGTTATCAGTCGACGATTCGGGTTCGGCTGATCCACGCTTTCGTGCGCCGCCACGTCGGGGCGATGCCGGACTGGCGCAGCGAAGACTTCGGTCTGCCGATCAATCAGACCGACATGGCGGCCACGCTCGTCGGCGCACTCATCGCTCCGACCGCCGGAGCGATGGGGATGGGAATG
>JBBSLM010000210.1:0-4457 GCA_038255245.1 Sphingomonadales bacterium | reverse complement strand
TGCCGAATGTCGGCAAGTCGACCCTTTTCAATGCGCTCACCGAGACGGCGGCGGCGCAGGCGGCCAATTATCCGTTCTGCACGATCGAGCCGAATGTCGGCCGCGTCGCCGTGCCCGACAAGCGGCTTGACCGCATCCGCGAGATCGCCAAGTCGGCGCAGGAAATCGAGACGCAGCTGGAGTTCGTCGACATCGCCGGCCTCGTGCGCGGCGCGAGCAAGGGCGAAGGCCTCGGCAACCAGTTCCTCGGCAACATCCGCGAGGTGGACGCGATCGTCCACGTGCTGCGCTGCTTCGAGGGCGGCGACGTGACCCACGTCGAGAATAAGGTCGATCCGATCGCCGATGCGGAGACGGTCGAGACCGAATTGATGCTCGCGGACCTGGAGAGTCTGGAAAAGCGCGTCCCCAATCTCGCCAAGAAAGCGGCGCAGGGCGACAAGGAAGCCAAAGTGCAAGCCAGCGTGCTGGGCCAGGCGCTGGAATTGCTGCGCGATAGCAAGCCCGCGCGGCTGACCGAGCCGAAGGATGCCGAAGAGAAACTGGCCTTGGAACGGGCGCAATTGCTGACCAGCAAGCCCGTCCTTTACGTCTGCAATGTCGACGAGAGCGACGCCGCCAGCGGCAATGCCCACAGCGCGCGGGTGTTCGAGAAGGCGGCGGCGGAAGGCGCGAAGGCGGTGATCATCTCCGCCGCGATCGAGGCCGAGATTTCGACCATGCCGAGCGAGGACCGCGCCGATTTCCTGGCGGACCTCGGCCTCACCGAAACCGGCCTCAGCCAGATCATCCGCGCCGGCTACGATCTGCTCGACCTGATCACTTTCTTCACCGCCGGGCCGAAGGAATCGCGGGCCTGGACAGTCGCGAAGGGCTCCAGGGCGCCGCAGGCCGCGGGCGCGATCCATACCGATTTCGAACGCGGCTTCATCCGTGCCGAGACGATCGCCTATGACGATTTCGTCGCGTGCGGCGGGGAAAGCGGCGCGAAGGAAGCCGGAAAGATGCGCGCGGAAGGCAAGGACTATGTCGTCCAGGACGGCGACATATTGCTGTTCCGGTTCAACGTCTAAGCGCGAAAGCGGCGCCGGAATGCCCCGGCGCCGCCGCGCACGATCAGCCCTCAGGCCGTTTCGGTTTCGCGCTGTTGATGCTCGATCTGGTCGGAACGGTCCTCGCCGATCGGCTGCGAGGTCCCGCCGTTGACCGCGATCTTGCGGGGCCGCATCGCCTCCGGAATCTCGCGCACCAATTCGATTGCGAGCAGGCCGTCGCGCAAATCGGCGGTCTCGACCCGGACGAAATCGGCCAGCTCAAAACGCCGCTCGAACGCCCGGGTGGCGATGCCGACGTGCAGGAAATTGCCGTCTTTGCCCCGGTCGCTCGCCTTGCGGCCGGTCACCACCAGCATGTTCTGGCGCGCGGTGATGTCGATCTCCTCCGCCTTGAAGCCGGCCACGGCCAAGGTGATGCGATAGGAATCGTCCGCGATCTTCTCGAGATCGAACTGGGGATAATTGTCGGCCGGTTCGGCGCGGCTTGCGGTTTCGAGGAAATCGAACAGCCGGTCGAAGCCGACAGTGGAACGGCGATAAGGGGTGAAATCAAAAGCGCTGCGCATGATCAAAGTCCTCCATTGAGCAACGATGAAAAGCGGGCGGTCCGGAGCGGTTGCCGCCCTGTCCAACAGGCCGGAAACCGCGAAAAAGTCTTCCGGCGGACGCAAATTTGGGACGGCGGATTTCGCCTTCAAGCTCCAGAGCCAAAAATTTCGAGTGCCTTTCCGTTCAGCGCACTGTCGATGCCCGGCGGGACCGCGCGTTCTCGATTTCACCCTGTTCGCGAAGGTTTCATTGGGAGACTGACTTGAGGCACTCCCTGCCCGCCGCTATGCCGCGTGGCAGGGAGGGCGTTCATGAAATATCTCGAGGACATGCAGGTCGGCGACCGCCGGAGCTTTGGCGCGTATGAAGTGACGCGCGACGAGGTGCTGGAATTCGCGCGAAAATATGACCCGCAGCCATTCCATCTGTCCGACGAGGCCGCGGCGAAGACCCATTTCGGGCGATTGGCGGCGAGCGGCTGGCACACCTGCGCGATGACCATGGCAATGCTGGTCGAGGACGGCAAAGCGACGCCTTATGCCGGGCTCGGTTCGCCCGGCGTCGATGAATTGCGCTGGCTGAAGCCGGTCTTCCCGGGCGACACCTTGCGCGTGGAGATGGAGATTATCGAAGTGACGCCGTCGCGGAGCAAGCCGAACCTCGGCTCGTTCCGCTCGGCGGTCAGCGTTTTCAATCAGGACGATGAGCCGGTGATGCGGATGATTTCGATCGTCCTGATCCTGCGCCGACCCGCCTAACTCCTCCCCGCGTTTTCGCGGGGAGGATCCAAGCGTTAGTCCCGCCGGTCGCGGCGGTTTTCGCGCCTCAGCGCGCGGCGGTCCTGCCGACGTTCCTGGCGCGCTTCACCGCGATTTTCGCGCCGCTGCTCGCGATATTGTTCGCGGTTGATTTCGCCCTGGCGAAAATCCTGCCGAAGCTCGCGCCGGTCCTGACGAACCTCGCGCCGGTCGCCGCGCCGGTCCTGGCGGAAGTCACGCCAATTTTCGCGCAGTTCGCGCCGGTCCTCACGCACATCGCCCCGGCCGCGCCAGTAATTCTGGCGGCCCGTCCAGTAACTCTGCTGGTAGGAATTCCATGGGAAGCGGCGATTGTACCGATCGTAGACGTAATAGCCGGTGCCGGGATAATAATAGTCATTATACCAGCCCCAGTAGGGCTGGCTGGAATAATAGCCGTAATAATCGTCGTCATAATAGCCGCTGTAACCGCCGCCATAACCGACGTCGATGCCGCCATAGCCATAGCCGCTGGCGCAGCCACCGAGCGTGAGCGCCGCAGCGGCGGGGAGGATAAGTTTCAGGAAGCGGGATGCAGGCATGGCCTCGGTCTCCATTAAAAAGACTGGGCCCGCCCCCACCTGGGCAGGTCCGACGTCAACGAGTCGTTAACCGACGTGCGAGGCTGCGAGTTCCACCCTGTCTGAAAAGTGAACGGCGCGATCCCATGTGGGACCGCGCCGTTCGCATTCTCGGGATCTTCGCTGCCGGCGTTCAGGCCGAGGCCGGGTCTTTCTTCTTCTTCGGCTTCTTGTCCGCCCAGACGTTGCGATAGGCGAAATAGGCCAGCAAAGTGGCGAAGAAGAGGAAGATCAGGACCGCCAGACCCATCTGGTGGCGCGTCTGCAAATTCGGCTCCGCCGTCCACATCAGGAAGGCGGTGACGTCGCGCGACATCTGATCGACCGTCGCTTCGGTGCCGTCGGTGTAGGTTACCTGCCCGTCCGCATTCAGCGGTCGCGGCATGGCGATGGCAAGGCCAGGGAAATAAGGGTTGTAGTGCAACCCCGCCCCGACCGGGACGTCCGCCGGCGCGTCGGCATAGCCGGTGAGCAGGGAATGGATGTAGTGCGCCCCGCCCTCGCGCGCCTTCACGATCAGCGACAGATCCGGCGGCAGCGCATTGTTGTTGGCGGCGCGGGCGGCGACGGCGTTCGGGAACGGGTTCGGGAAAGTGTCCGACGGGATCGCCTTGCGGGTGTTCGCGGCGCCGTCCTGCGGATTGATCGACGGCACCTGGATCGGCCATTGGTCGGCGATCGCGCGGACTTCGGCCTCGCTATAGCCGATTTCCTCGAGATTGCGGAAAGCGACATATTTGAGCGAATGGCAGCCGGAACAGGCGTCGCGATAGACGCGGAAGCCGCGCTGCAGCTGCTGCTGGTCGAAATGCCCGAACGGGCCGGAGAAGCTCCATTCCTCGGCATGCGCGTGCTTCAGATATTTATACTCGATCGATTTTTCGGTCTCCGTGCTGATCCACGTGCCGAAGCCATTGACGAACGAACAGCCGGTGGCGGCGAGGAAGCCGAGGCCGACCAGGATGGCGAGAAAGCGGATCATATTGTCCTCGTATCCTTAGGCGGCCGGCTGCGGGCTGGCGTCGCCGCCACGCGCATTGTGATTGGTGTCGCCGGCGGAACTCATCCCCGCGGGCGCGGCCTGATCGTCGCCGCCCAGCACGGCTTCCGTGATCGAATTGGGCAATGGCTTCGTCCGTTCGATCTTCGCCAGCACCGGGATGATGATCAGGAAGAAGGCGAAATAATAAGCCGTCGCGATCTGGCTGATCATCACATAGGGCTCCTCCGCCGGCATGCCGCCGCAATAGAAGAGCACCGCCAGGACGACGAGCCAGATGTAGAAGAACATCCGGAATTTCGGCCGGTAATTGGCCGAGCGGACCGGGCTGTTATCCAGCCAGGGCAGCAGGAACAGGACGAGGATCGCCGAGAACATCGCGATCACGCCGAGCAGCTTGGCATCCACGCCCATGAAGTCCGAGGTGAAGGCGCGCAGGATCGCGTAAAATGGGTAATAATACCATTCGGGCACG
>JBBSLM010000209.1:0-4475 GCA_038255245.1 Sphingomonadales bacterium | reverse complement strand
TTTGACCGACCGCGCCTCGAGCGAGACGGATTGGGGCATTCACCTCAGAACCCGTGACCGGCAGCGCAAGCTGATCGCCAAGATCGATTCCGCGATGCGCCGGATCGACTCCGGGGAATATGGCTTTTGCGAAGTGAGCGGGGAGCCGATTTCGCTGGCAAGGCTGGAAGCCCGGCCGATCGCGACGATGACGGTCGAGGCGCAGGAAAGCCACGAGCGCAACGAGCGCATTTCGCGGGATGATTGAGGGCGCCGCACCAGCGGGACAGCGCTAGAATCGAAAAGGGCGGCCGGGGGGCCGCCCTTTTTGTTGGACGGGTGGGCGTCAGTGGCCGACGATCTCGTCCTTCAGCCGAAGCTTTTCTTTCTTGAGGCGGGCGAGGGCGGTGGTGTCGGGGAAGGGGCGGTGGTTTTCCTCGCTGATGCGCGCGTCGAGGCTGGCGTGCTTGTGAGTCAGTGCATCCATGTGCGCGTTCTGCATTCCCGTCTCCTCATGTGAGTGAAGGCCATTGGGACCTTCCAAGCTAAACGCGCGAATGCGGTCCTGTCTCCACCGATCCGACCAAAACGCAAATTTGCGCGCCAAGCCGTTTGGGATCATAGTGAGGCCAGCCTGCGAACCGGGGGAATGTGCGCGTGGAGGCAGCCAATCAGGACAGTGACGCCGCGCGACTCGCGATGCTGAAGCTCGAGCATCGCGATCTCGATACGGCGATCGAGGCGCTGCGGGCGTCGGTGGTGTCGGACCAGTTGCAGATCGCCCGGCTGAAAAAGCGCAAGCTGCGGCTGAAGGACGAGATCGCGCAGCTGGAAGACCTGGCCGTGCCGGACATCATCGCGTGAACGCGCTCGAAACTTCCCAATATTGGTCACAATCGCAGCGCCTTAACCTTATTCGGCGCTTCGTGGGTGGCGGCGGCTGTGGCAGCTTGGTGCGATGAGTGATGACACACGCCGTGCGCTGATGACGCCCAAGCTGGTCGATTCGCTTTATGTCGAGGCGATGGTGCTGGCCGATGAGGCGCGCAGCTATTTCGATGTCGAGGCGGAGGAAGATCGGGCCGCGATGGACCCGGCGATCCGGGTGCATTTCGCCTGCGAATCGCTGCGGGTGACCACGCGGCTGATGCACATCATTGCCTGGTTGCTGACGCAGCGCGCGGTGACCAGCGGCGAGATCAGCAGGGCGCAGGCGCTGGAGCCCGACCGGCGGCTCGGCGACGCGCCGGAGGGCGACCCAAGGCTGGCGCGCGAATTCCCCGATGCGGCGCGTGCGCTGATCGTGGCGAGCCAGGAATTGTACGGCCGCGTCCGCCGGCTCGACCGGCTGAGCAGCGCTCCGCCGGCCGCGTTCAGCCCGGCACGGAGTTTGATGAGCCGGCTCGAACGGGCGTTTTAGTTCTCCGCAATGACGTTTGCATGGGAATGCTGACAGGCTACCAGCCTGCCATGGCCTTTGACTTCACTTATGGACCACGCCTGCTGTTCGGGGCGGGTAAGGCTTCCGAGCTTGGCACCCTATTGCCCGCCGGGCGGTGCCTGTTCGTCACGGATGTGCAGGTGCGGGCGCTCGGTCTCGCCGATGCGGCGCTGGCGTCGCTCGACGCGGTCCGGATCGAGGCCGTAATCTTCGATGCGGTGGAGCAGGATCCTTCGCTGGCGACGCTGCATGCGGCGCTGGCGGCGGGGGAGGGCTGTGCCAGCGTCGTCGGGGTCGGCGGCGGCAGTCCGATGGATGTGGCCAAACTGGCCGCCTATCTGCTTGGTACGGGCGAGGAGATCGAGACGCTCTGGGGCGTCGGCAAGGCGATTGGGAAGCGGCTGCCGCTGGCGCAGGTGCCGACCACGGCTGGAACCGGGTCCGAGGCGACGGCGGTGTCGGTGATCACCGTTGGCGGCAGCGAGAAGAAGGCGGTGAACAGCCCGCCTTTGCTCGCGGACTTGGCCATCCTCGACCCCGAATTGACGCTGACCATGCCGGCCGGGGTGACCGCGGCGACGGGGATCGACGCGATGGTGCACGCGATCGAGGCTTACACCTCGGCGCGGCTGAAGAATCCGATGTCGGACTTGCTGGCGCGCGAGGCCTTGGTGCTGCTCGCCGGCAATCTGCTGGGCGCGATCGCGCGGCCGGACGACCGGGCGGCGCGCGGGGCGATGCTGCTCGGCGCGCATCTGGCCGGGGTCGCCTTCGCCAATGCGCCGGTGGCGGGCGTGCACGCGCTGGCTTATCCGCTCGGCGGGCATTTCCACGTCCCGCACGGCGCGGCCAATGCGCTGATGCTGATTCATGTGCTGCGCCACAATCTGCACGCGGCGATGCCGCTTTATGCCGAGCTCGGGCCGTTGCTCGATCCGGGGCTGGAGGGGCAGGGGCAGCAGGGCCAGGCGCAGGGCTTTATCGAGGCGATGGCGCGGCTCTCGGCGGCTTCGGGCGTGCCGCAGCGTCTGTCGGAAGTGGGCGTAGGCTCCGAGCATCTCGATCTGCTCGCGGCGGAGGCGATGAAGCAAGAGAGGCTGCTGGTAAACAATCCCTGCCCGATCACGCAGGACGATGCGCGCAGGCTCTATGAGGCGGCATTGTGAAAGCGCCGCTGAGGGGCCGCGAGGCGTATAAAGTGTGGCGCGAGGTGACGACGCGCTGGGCTGACAATGACGCCTACGGGCACGTCAACAATGTCGTTTACTACAGCTTCTTCGACACTGCGGTTAATCAGTGGCTCATTGAACAAGGCCTGCTCGACATCGCCACGGGGGACCCGATCGGGCTCGTGGTGGAGACGGGCTGTCGCTACGCGCGCTCGCTCACCTATCCGGAAGCGGTGGAGATCGGGCTGGCGGTGGAGGAACTGGGCCGGTCGAGCGTGCGCTATCGGATCGGCATTTTCGGCAAGGGACAGGCGCAAGCGGCGGCGGAGGGGCATTTCGTCCACGTCTATGTCTCGCGCGCCTCGCGTCGGCCGGCGGAACTGCCGCTCGCGTGGCGCCGGACGTTCGAGACGATCCTGGCGCCGGGCGAACCCGCGCTGCCGCTGGAAAAGGAGACACAGAATGAGCGACCCGATGGCCGGCGGCTGCGCGTGCGGCCGCATCCGATTCACGGCGCGGATTGATAGCGACGAGGCCTATTTGTGCCATTGCCGGATGTGCCAGCGGGCGACCGGCAGCGTGTCGATCGCCTTCAAGAATGTGAAACAGGCCGACGTCGACTGGGCGCACGAGCCGGACTGGTATGAAAGCTCGCCGATCGCGCGGCGGCCCTATTGCCGGGACTGCGGGACGTCGCTCGGCTTCATCTTCCGCGAAGGCAGCGAGAATATGGACCTGACCGTCGCCGCGTTCGACGATCCGTCGCGCTTCAGGCCGACCTCGCATTTCGGCACCGAGAGCGCGCACCGGGCGTGGCTGAACACGGAAGGGCTGCCGGAGCAGCGGACCGATCAATATCAGAAACTGATCGACAAATGGGTCGCGGCGACGGGCAAGGCGCCCGACTAAGTTAGCGCGAGGATGTCCGCGATCGTCTCGTCGAGCGAGGCGGAGACCAGATAAAGGGGCTGAAAGGCGTCGCTCTTGTAGCCCGTCGCCATCGCCCGCTCGACCGAAAAGGGCAGGTGCTCAACCGCATCGCTCTCCAGGCTGAAATGCGCCTCGCCGAAGCTGGAGGCGAGGCCGGCGCCGAGGATCTTCAGCGCGCCATGCTCGCGGGCCAGCCCGAATTCGACGCTGTGCCAGTAGAGGCGGGCGATCCGCTCGCCTTCCCCGCGCGCGATCGCGGCGATACCGAGGCGGCCGATCTGCTGCGTCATCGCCGCGAAGCCATGATGGGCGAGCATCGGGATGTGGCCGAACAGATCGTGGAAGCAGTCCGGCTCCTCCAGGTAGTCCAGTTCGGCGCGCTTGCGGATAAAATTGCCGATCGGGAAAATGCGCTCCGCCAGCATCGCGAAGAAAGCGGAGTCGGGGACGAGGCCGCGCACCGCGACGGTGCGCCAGCCGGTGCGCGGGGTGAGGATGGTGTTCAGTTCGTCGAGGTTCGGGACGCCGGGCCGGGACAGGTTCAGCAGGTCGAGCCCGTCGAGAAACGGCGTCACCACGCGGGTGCCGAGCAGGGCAACCTGACGCGCGAAGAGCAGATCCCAGACGTCGTGATCCTCTTCGGTGAAATGCTCCCATTGCTGGTCGACGACATGGTCGCGCCAGTGCGGAGCGGTGGTGGTGGTGAATTCCTGGAACATTGCGCAGTCCTTCGAAGACAATAAAAAACCCGCCGAGCGGGTGCTGGGCGGGTCGGAGGCCTGACGGCTGATGCGCGGGCGCGGTCAGCCGATACGGGCCTCCCGGATATAATAAGCGGCGATGGCGGTCAGGCTGGACATGTCGCCAGCATAAGCACGCTTAGTGTGAACGTCCACTGTCCGGCGCATCGACAACATTGTCATGCCGGACCTGATCCGGCATCCACCTTGACGTCC
>JBBSLM010000208.1:0-4504 GCA_038255245.1 Sphingomonadales bacterium | reverse complement strand
GTCGGTCAGCGGCTCGAAATGGCGCGCCGCGCGATAGACGCCGCGCACGTGGCTGATCGCGACATTGAGCGCGACCCGGTACATCCAGGTGGAGAATGGCCGTTCCCGGTCATAACGCGGCCAGGCGGCCCAGAGCTGGGCAAGGATCTCCTGCGCCAGATCGGCGCGATCCTCGGCATCGCGGCAATAGGTCGTCGCGACCTTGCGAACGATCCCCGCATGGTCCGCGACGCGGGCCGCGAACGTCTCTCGATCCAAATCCCCCATGACGCGCGCCGCGCCCCCTTCCGACAGCTTGATACCGGATGGTTCGCGTGTGCGGGGGAAACGTCACACGGAATTTTTCCGCAGCATTGCCTTCCCCCCTTGTGGGGGAAGGATAGCGGAGCTTCGCCGCAATCGCGGCTTAGCGAAGCTTGGATGGGGGGTGGCGAAGCTCAGCTACGCCGCGCTCGCGAGTGCGAGCGCACCCCCTCCCAACCCTCCCCACAAGGGGAAAAGCTAACTCGTTGCGGTTCAGCGCGAGCGGTTGCCCGTCGCCGCCGCGGCGACGTTGCCGCTTTCGTTCAGCAAAGCGTCGCGATTTTCGAAGATTGCCGCGCCTTCATTCTCCAGCGCTTGCTCGATCGCGGCGGCGCCATTGTCGGCCTGGCTGCGGATTTCTTCCGCCTGCCGCGCGATCTGGTTGTTGATGCGGGCGGTGTCGTTGCCCGGCGCCGCTGCCTCTTCGCGGGAGCCGCAGGCGGCGAGAATCAGAATTGGGAGGAAGAGAAGAATCCGCATCGCGCAACCCTACGTCATTCCGGCGAAAGCTGGAATCTCTCTTCTGCTCTGCTTCCAGAGAAATGAGATTCCAGCTTTCACTGGAATGACGAGATAAGGTGGGAAAAGTGGGGAGCTTCTGTTGCCCGGTGCTCCCCGTACCGCTGGAATCCGATTCTGTTGCCCGGTTCGGTCCAACCGCGCTTTTGTCGTCTAACCTTAGGCCGTTAGGCCGTGGGGTTAGGCCGCAATCGCGAGCGCCTCGTTATCGTTGGCACTTGTATATGGGCCGTCACGGTGGTCCCATTCCGAGAGAAAGCGCAGCGCCTTTCAACACACGTCGATCCTGGTTCGGCCCCATCAGCTGAGCCGCTCGGCGGCACGCTTCATGCGTGTCGCTTAGCGGCGAGGTGGTGGAGCCGCCGGGTACTGCCCCCGGGTCCGCTGTGCCTATTTTACGCAGGCCTTTATCGCCATATCCGGGCAAGCCCGGCGCCACCGATATAGGCGCGTCGGTCGCCGATTTGAAGGGAATAGAAGCGCGCTCGCGCAAATCCTCCAGTCGAGACGAGGCGTCTGCCCGTCCGGACTCGTTGCGGAAGTGGAACCGACCGCCGATTCGCCGGGTTGGTGGCGGCAAAACGGAACAATCCCGAGGATTTCTATGCCTAATCATGACCCTAAGGCCGCCAGGGCGGCGCGCATGTCGATCGGCATTGCCGATCTCGACAATGTCCTTGGCGGTGGGCTGACCGCCAACCGCTCCTATTTGCTGGAAGGCACGCCAGGCAGCGGCAAGACCACGATCGCCCTGCAATTCCTACTCGAAGGGGCGAAACTGGGCGAGCCGGGGTTGTACATCACCCTGTCCGAAACGGCGGCGGAGCTGGACGAGGTCGCGCGCAGCCACGATTGGGATCTGTCAGGCATCGAATTGTTCGAGCTGGTGAGCGACGCGGGGCTCGATCCCGACGCGCAGCAATCGATCCTGGAGCCGTCCGAGGTCGAGCTTGGCGAGACGATCGCCGGCGTGATCGAATGCGTGAACCGGCTGAGCCCGCGCCGGGTGGTGTTCGACAGCCTGTCGGAGATGCGGCTGCTGGCGCAAAATTCGCTGCGCTACCGGCGGCAGATCCTGGCGCTGAAGCAATTCTTCTCGACCCGCAATTGCACCGTGCTGATGCTCGACGACCGCAGTTCCGATCCCGGCGATCTCCAGCTGCACAGCATCGCCCACGGCGTGATCACGCTTGAGCAGGCTGCGCAGGATTATGGTTCGGAGCGGCGGCGGCTGCGCGTGGTGAAGATGCGCGGCGTCAAATATCGCGGCGGCTTCCACGATTTCGTGATCGAAACAGGTGGCGTGGCCGTCTTCCCGCGGCTGATCGCCTCCGAACATCACAGCCAGTTCAGCGAGGCCTTGCTCTCCACCGGCCTCGCGCCGCTGGACGAGATGCTGGGCGGCGGGCTGTCGACCGGCACCAACGCTTTGTTCAACGGCCCGTCGGGCGTCGGCAAGACGAGTACGGCGGTGCGTTGCGCGCTGAGCGCGATCGAACGGGGCGAGAAGGCCAGCTATTTCCTGTTCGACGAGGGCAAGGCGACGATGCTGGCGCGTGCCAAGGCGATGGGCATGGACCTGGACCCGCACCTCGAAAGCGGCGCGCTGAAGGTTCATCAGATCGATCCGGCGGAGCTGACTCCGGGCGAATTTGCCAGCTGGGTGCGGGCGGCGGTCGAGGATGACGGCGTCGGCTTCATCGTGATCGACAGCCTGAACGCCTTCCTGCAGGCGATGCCGGGCGAGAAATATCTCGTGCTGCAGATGCACGAGATGCTGAGCTATTTGAATCAGCAGGGGGTCGTGACCATCCTGATCCTGGGCCAGCACGGCATTATCGGTGAGGTCCGGTCGGACGTGGACCTGAGCTATCTGTCCGACACGATCGTGCTGTTCCGCTATTTCGAGGCGCGCGGCGAGATGCTGAAGGCGGTGTCGGTGGCGAAGAGCCGGACGACCGCGCACCAGACCAGCATCCGCGAATTCCGCCTTACTCCGGCCGGCATCCAGATCGGCGCGCCGCTGAAGGATTTCGAAGGCGTGTTGACCGGCCTGCCGGCCTACCGGGGGGCGACGCCCCTGCTGTCCGCGGAGCCGGCGGCGGACGAGGGATGATCGTGGAAGAGCGGATCCTGATCCTGGCGTTGCGGGGACGCGACGCCCAGATCCTGGGCGATCTGGTCGCCAAGGAGGATCATCACTTTCTGGTCTGCGCGGATGCGGACGCGCTCGCGGCGGCGCTGGCCGAGGGCGCCGGCGCGGCCTTGGTCACGGAGGAATCGATCGCCGGCGTAGGCGAGAGCGCGCTGGCCGATTGGCTGTCGCGCCAGCCCGCCTGGTCGGATTTCCCGTTCATCCTGCTCGCCACCAAGCGGGCGGGGACACGGTCGCGCGAGGCGAGCGACGTGCTGCGCACGCTCGGCAACGTCGTCGTGCTGGAACGGCCGATCCACAGCGAGACGCTGCAGAGCGCGGTCAATTCGGCGCTGCGCGTGCGCCGGCGGCAATATGAGGCGCGGGCCAGGCTGGGCGAATTGCAGAATGCGGAAAGCCGGCTGACGCAACTCAACACCTCGCTTGAGGCCCGCATCGCCGAACGCACATCGGAGCTTTCCGATACGAACAATATGCTGATGCAGGAGGTGGCCGAGCGCGAGCGGGCGCAGGCGGCGCTGGCGCAATCGCAGAAGATCGAGGCGATCGGCCAGCTGACCGGCGGGATCGCGCACGATTTCAACAATCTGCTTACCGTGATCGCGGGTAATCTGGACCTGATCGAGCGCCGCGCCGACGACCCCCGGATCACGACCTATGCGAGCAATGCCGGCCAGGCCGCGCAGCGCGCCGCCAAGCTGACCAACCAATTGCTCGCCTTCTCGCGTACGCAGCAATTGTCGCTGGAGCCGGTCGATCTCAATCGGCTGGTGGACGGAATGCGCGACCTGCTGGACCGGACGATCGGGCCGCATGTCCGCAAGGTTCAACAATTGAGCGCCGGCAGCATCTGGGTGATGGCCGACGCCAATCAGGTCGAACTGGCGATCCTGAACCTGGCGATCAACGCGCGCGACGCCATGCCCGACGGCGGCGTGCTGACCATTGCCACGAGCGTCTCGGAGCGGGCGGTCGATGACCTCGCGGACGGCAGCTACGGCATCGTGCGGGTGACCGATACCGGCACCGGCATCGCACCCGAGCTCATGGCCCGGGTGTTCGACCCCTTCTTCACGACCAAGGCGATCGGCAAGGGCACCGGCCTCGGGCTGAGCCAGGTGTTCGGCATTTCCCGCCAGTCGCGCGGCACCGCGCGGATCGAAAGCGTGGAGGGGCAGGGGACCAGCGTTTCGGTCTGGCTGCCGGTCACCGCGACGCCGCTGGACAGCCGCCGGCAGAGCCCGCGTCCGGAAGGCGCGCGCACCGCCACGGGCCGGATCCTGGTGGTGGACGACGATGACGGCGTCCGGCTGTTCATGGCCGAAAGCCTGCGCACGCTCGGCTATCAGGTCATCGATGCCTCGGGCGGCCGCGAGGGGCTGGCGTTCCTTCAGCGCGACGTGCCCGACGTCCTGATCGTCGATTTCGCGATGAACGGCATGAACGGGGTCGAGATGGCGGCGGCCGCGCGGCGGCTGGCGCCCGCGCTGCCGATCATTCTGGTCACCGGTTATGCGGAGATCACCG
>JBBSLM010000207.1:0-4512 GCA_038255245.1 Sphingomonadales bacterium | reverse complement strand
GCGGCGCAGGCCGGGCACGGGCAGCCCTCCATGATCGGCTCGCGCGACCGCTTGTGGCGCGCGCCGGTGAGGTCGACGCGCCAGCGGTTCTCGGGCTCGGGCACGATCGCGACGCCGTGGCGGCCCAGGCGTGTCGGCATCTGGCGCAATGACGCTCACTCGAGGTCGCCGCTCACCTGGTCGAACTTCGCCCAGCAATCGCGCTGACAGAGCCGCTGCAGAGAGCGACCACGCGGGGTGCGGGGGTTCTGAGATCGCGCGCCGACGCCGTGTTCGGCGTCCGTCACTCCTTGCCGGTGTAGCGAAGGATCCAGAGACCGCTGTCACGGTCGCTCATGAGCAGCAGCGGCCGCTTGGCGTTGTCCCGACCGCCGCCCTGGTCACGATCGTTGATCGTGCACTGGCCTGCGCATACCGGGAACACGCCCCAGAAGTCGTTTCCGCCCTCGGCGATGTAGTGACCGATCTCGGTCAGGCCCCCGGTGCCGAAGGAGGCCACGCGAAGGCCCGCGTTGTAGTACGAGAAGTACGCGAGATCCTTGCGGCGACGGGGGTCGGTCTTGACCTCGTGCACGGTGAGGTTGCCGAAGCCGGAGCGGTATGCCGGGTCCTTGGACTCGGCGACCGCGTACGTGTCGACGGTCGGCAGGTCCGGCTGCCGCGCATCGTGCAGGTTGACGTAGCCCCAGCCGTCGAAGGTCGGCTTGCCGGAGATGTTGGCCCCGCGCGTGCCGATCGCCGGCAGGTCGCCGTCGGCGGCGTAGCCCTCAGGCGGCGAGTACCCGGGCGCGTCTGCGAACAGCAGGTGCATGGCGCGGTGGCCGATGCAGACGGCGTGCGCGGTTCCCAGCACGGGGCTCGCCTGGCCGCCGCAGAGGAAGCCGTCCTTGAGCAGGCCGTTGCGGGTGCCCGCGTGGCTCTGGCCGATCAGCACGATCCGATAGCCGGCGTCCTCGCCGGTCCGGACCTTGTCGGAGAAGAAGCAGGCGCCGCGGCTGAAGACGACGGTGTCCGCGCCGGTCGACGCCGCGCTGGGCACCTCCGCACGGTCCGAGATGCCGTTGGCGTTCAGGTCCGTCGTGCAGCCCGAGCCGCCGAACACCGACCCGCCCTGCGAGCTGACGCCGGCCTGCGGGATCGGCTTGGTGAAGGAGAACTCGCCCGCGCCGTACTGGCCGGCGTTCGGGCCGTCGGTGATCTCGAACAGGGTCCGCGTGGGCGAGAAGTCCTCGTCGGTGGAGATCAGCCAGTCGCCGTCCTGGTCGAAGTAGCTCTGGTGGCTGTTGCCCTCCGGCTGGGTGAACGCCGGGAACTGCGGGTCGGGACTCAGGAAGTCGGAGTCACCGACGAACAGCGGGTTGGCCGGATCGTCGATGTTCAGCAGTACCTGCCCGGCGTCCCAGTAGGAGACCGCGAGCATGTTGTGGCCGTCGATGACCTTCTGCTGCATGTCGTGGTGGAAGACCGTGTCGCCGTTGGCGTAGCTGCCCTGCGCGCCCGGCCAGTCCTCAAGGCCCCGCTCGGCGATCAGCACAGCGGCGCCTCCGCCGGTGAGCACCGGGGTGATGTCGAAGATGTCGACGTCCTTGAGATCGTTGTTGTCCTGGGCGACGGCGTAGGCGCGCCCCTGCCAGGTGAACGCCTGGACGGAGTGCGTCGTGTGGAACGTCTGCCCGGCGACGGCCGGCGTGTCGTCACCGAACTGGCCGAGTTTTGCCGGAGCCAGCGGGTTGGTGACGTCCCACACCGAGAAGCCGGAGGTCACGGGCTTGCCGCCGTCGCACGTCTCGTTGTTGTGGACGAGGATGTCGCGCGCGCCATAGTCGATCACGTGGATGCCCTCACCCACGTAGGAGTTCGACTCGGCGGGGATGAAGCCGACCTTCCGCGGGTTGGACGGGTCGCGCACGTCGACGACGTGGACGCCCGTGCCGCGGGCGCCGGGCCGGCCCGCGCACTCGGGACTGAACGCGTTGAGGTACGCGTAGCCGGCGTGGTAGCCGACGTCCGCGATGCCGCCCTTGACGTTGGTCAGGTCGTCGAGCTTGCCGACGAGCTTGACGTCTTTGGCCGAGGCCGGAAGATGGCCCTCCTCACCGCCGTGTTGCTTGACGTCGCTCGTGTCGACTGGGCCGTCGACGGCATCGGTGCTCTGCGGCGTTGCACCGTCAGGATGATGTGCGACCGCAGGCGCCGCGCCGAACGCCAGTGCAACAGCAAGAGCGCCGAGCAGAAGCGGGTTCATCCGGTTCATCATTCCCCCCTGTTACAGGAATCCACATCCATACCGCGACCTTGTTCGAAGCCTATACCGCGGCGGCATAACCTGCCAGTGGGGCGCCGAACCGACGTCCGTGCCGCGGCCGCCAGGACTACGCCGCACCGCGCCAAGGGCGGGCGCCCGTCGGCGCCGGGCGCAGCTGACCGAAGGTCCGTCTGCCCAGGCCAGGCGCGTCGCTCAGCCCGGACAGGGATTGTGGTGAGCGACTGCGGCGACGTGGTTGCTGTGGCGCTCTTGACGCACGACGTCCCGGATGTGAGACTCGGGGTACTTGGCGCGATCGTCGCCGACCGTCGAGAGTCGGCGCGTCGCGACATACGATCAGCTCAAGGGGTGAGGCTGCATGAGGCGATGGACCGTTCGTCTGCTCTGCTGGTTCGTGGTCGTCTTCGCGTGGGCATCCGCGCCTGCCTCCGCCCACCACGACTTCAACGAGTCCGGGACGGCCACCGCGTTCGTGGCCGGCGACGACATCATGAGGATGGGTCTGCTGTTCTCGCTGCCCAACACGACGGGCGCCGTGAACTCAGACATGGCGTTCTGGGGTGACCGCGCGTTCGTGGGCAACTACGACGGCGTTCGGATCTTCGACATCTCGAAGCCCGCCAGCCCCGCGTTGCTGGCCGACTTCAAGTGCTTCGGTCCGCAGAACGACGTGTCGGTGTGGGACCGCGACGGCAATGGCGACGCGGATCTGTTGATCACCTCGGTCGATCGCACGCTGACGGGGCCGCAATGCGGCGCCACGGCCGCGGCACACGATGACCCCAGCGGCTGGGAGGGCCTGCGGCTCTTCGACGTCAGCAACCCGACGGCCCCTGTCCAGATCGGCTCGGTCTATCAGGACTGCGGCTCGCATACGCACACGCTGATCCCGAAGCCCGGGAGCCTGCGGATCCTGAACTCGTCCTACCCGCTGCGGCCAGGGCCGACATGCGGCCCGGTGCGCGGCCCGGAGGCCGGCCGCGATGCGTTGCACGGCGTCATCCAGGTCGTCGACGTTCCGCTGGACGACCCCGCGGGCGCGCGTGAGGTGGCCGAGCTGCCGATCAGCTATCCCGGCGATCCCGACAACACGTTCACGCCCAGCGAACAGGGATTGAGCGCGCCCGGCCTGATCGACGGGATGCGGGCCTGCCACGACACCGCGGTGTTCGTGGAGCTCGGCCTCGTCGCCGGCGCCTGCGCCGAGCAACTGCAGCTCTGGAGGATCGGCGCCGGCGGGCTGCCCGACACGGCCAACCCGGTCTGGACCTACGATCAGCGCAACGTCGATTTCTGGCACTCGGCGACGTTCAGCTGGGACGGCAAGGTCGTCAACGGGATCGACGAGTCGTTCGGGACGGGCTGTCCGACGACCACCCTGCGGCCGGGCGGCGCCGTGGTGGAGAGCGGCAACATGTTCTTTCTCAGCACTGCCAGCGGCGCGAAGCTGAGCGAGTTTCGCTTCCCGCGCCAGGCGCGGGGGGACATCGGGGCCACGTACTGCTCGGCGCATCTCGGCCTGCCGGTGCCGCGTCCGGGCCGCGACCTGCTGGTCAATGCCTGGTATCGCGGTGGCGTCGACGTGATCGACTTCAGCAACCCGAGGAAACCGTTCGAGGCGGCGTGGTACACGCGCGACAACGCCGACAACTGGAGCGCGTATCCGTACGAGACCAACCCGAAGGCCGGAAGCCCGCTGACCATCTTCGGCAACAGCGGGGTCCACGCCCCCGCTACGGGGCACGGCTTCGAGGTCTACAGCGCCGACCTCGGCGGCCGTCGCATCGGTCTGGACCACCTCAACCCGCAGACACAGGAACGGGTGATTGCGAACGCCCGCAAGACACCCGGTGACGCAGGCGCGACGGCGGCGCGAAGCGCCCTTGACCAGGAGGGAACCGGCCGCGTGGACCAGCGGGCGGCGGAGCGCCGGCTCGCTCCGTAGCGCGAACCAGGCATCGCCGAGGGGCCGGGGAATCCCCGGCCCCTCGTGCGTACCCGGACACGGCCGGCGGCGCTCGCTCAGGGCGGGGCGCCGGCGCGCAGCGCCGCCGCGTGCGCGGGCAGGCTGCCCGCCGCGATCGCCGCGCGCAGGCCCGCCATCAGGCGCGCCAGGTAGGCGAGGTTGTGCAGCGTCAGCAGCCGCACGCCGGTCAGCTCGCGGTTCTTCAGCAGATAGCGCAGGTAGCCGCGTGAGTGGCCGGCGGCGCAGGCCGGGCACGGGCAGCCCTCCATGATCGGCT
Source organism: Sphingomonadales bacterium (assembly GCA_038255245.1). GTDB lineage: Bacteria > Pseudomonadota > Alphaproteobacteria > Sphingomonadales > Sphingomonadaceae > Allosphingosinicella. Next base: position 3 of record JBBSLM010000207.1, on the reverse strand, counting down.
CGC
>JBBSLM010000206.1:0-4522 GCA_038255245.1 Sphingomonadales bacterium | reverse complement strand
GCGGGCCAGCGCGCTCAGCACTTCGCCGGCATTCACCTTGTCCTTGCGATAGGTGATGATCAGCGTGCGCGCGCCCTTCAGCTCGACCTTTTCGAAGCAGATATTGTCCGGCACGGCGGCAAGATCGCGGTCCACGACGACTTCGACCGCTTTCTCCTGCGCCATGCCGACCAAGGCGCGCGTCTCCTGGTTCGCGATCAACTTACCATGGTTGATGATCGCGATCCGGTCGCACAGCTGCTCGGCTTCCTCCAGATAATGGGTGGTCAGCACCACCGTGACGCCTTCCTTGTTCAGCGTTCGCACGAATTCCCACAATTGCTGGCGCAGTTCCACGTCCACGCCCGCGGTCGGCTCGTCCAGCACCAGGATTGGCGGCGAATGGACCATCGCCTTGGCGACCAACAGCCGCCGCTTCATCCCGCCTGAAAGCGTGCGGGCATAGGCCTTGGCCTTGTCCTCCAGATGCACCGCGCGCAGCAGCTCCATCGACCGCCGCTGGTCCCTGGGCACGCCGTACAGGCCGGCCTGCAGCTCCAGCGTCTCCAGCGGCGTGAAGAAGGGGTCGAAGAGGATTTCCTGCGGCACGATCCCGATCGAACGCTTCGCGTTGCGCGGATGCTGGTCGATGTCGAAGCCCCAGATCTCCGCCGTGCCGCCGGTTTTCACCACCATCCCCGACAGGATGTTGATCAAGGTCGATTTGCCCGCGCCATTGGGGCCCAGCAGGCCGAAAATCTGCCCCCGCGGCACGTGCAGGGTCACGTCGTCCAGCGCCTGCTTGGGCGGCGCGCTGCCGGCCCCGGCATAGGTCTTGCGCAAATTGTCGATGCGGATGGCGGCTTCGGTCACGCGCGGCGGCTTAGCGGCTTAGCGGGCGCGACGGAAGCGATTGCCGGGCGCGGTGGCGAACGCTAATCCGCCGTCATGGCCACCGCACCCGACGCCCCCGAAATCGTTTACGTCACCAATCGCCGCGTCGCCTGCGACGGCCTCGCGGCCGATCCCGCGCTCGGCCATCCCCGCGTCTTCCTGCAGATCGACGAAAAAGGCTTCGTCGAATGCGGCTATTGCGACAAGCGCTTCGTCCTGACCGGCGGTCCGGCAGACGGCCAGCCCGACGAGCGCGTCGATCCCGGCGCTGGCGAGAATAGCGGCGGCAGCCTGCCGAGCGCGCCGCTATCTTGAGCTGAGCGCCCCCGCTACCAGCGCGGCGACACCGCCTGCTCGCGGCGATATTCGGCGATCCGCCGTGCTGTTGCGTCCGAAAGCGTGTCCGGCAGGGCATCGAGCGCGAAGAAGCGCGCTTCCGCCACCTCGACGCCATCGGCCTCCGCCTGGTCCCGCGTGCGCGCGGTGAACAGATGGATCGTGTCGCGCCGGCCTTCCAGTTCCGACACGTAGATGGCGAACAGGGTGAGGTCGGTTGCCTCCACGCCAACCTCCTCCCGCACTTCCCGCGCCGCCGCCGCCGCAGGCGCCTCGCGCCGCTTCACGCCGCCGCCCGGCAGCAGATGCTGCTGCGTCCTGCCGTAAGAATTTCGCACCAGCAGCAGCCGGCGGTCGCCGTCGAACAGCATCACCTTCACGCCGTGCGTCCTCACGCGCAACAGACGGAAGATCGTGCGACGGGCATGGTGGGCGAGTTGCAGCAACGGGTTCATGATCACAGCATAGCGAACTGGTGCGCGGCGCGCTTGCCCCTATATCGGAGCGATGAACCCAGATCCCCGCGCTTACCTCTACCGCCCCGGCGGCCTCGATCCCGACGCCGCCAAGCGTCTCACCGCCGACGCGCTCGGCCGTCTCGACGATGGCGAGCTGTTTCTCCAATATACCGCGTCCGAGAGCTTCGGCTTCGACGATGGGCGGCTGAAGACCGCCGATTTCAACACCCACGCCGGCTTTGGCCTGCGCGGCGTTTCGGGCGAGACCACCGCCTTCGCCCACGCCAACGAGATCAGTGAAGCGGCGATCAAGCGCGCGGCCGAGACTTTGACCATCCTCGATCCGCGCACGGGCAATGCCGCCCCGCCCCCGCGCGGCACCAATGCAAAGCTCTATGTGGACGACGATCCGCTGAACCTCATTCCCTTCGCGAAGAAGGTCGCGCTCTGCCAGCAGATCGACGCCGCCGCCCGCGCCCGCGATCCGCGCGTCGCCCAGGTGTCGGTGATGCTCGCCGCCTCGTGGAGCGTGGTCGAGATCGTCCGCGCCGACGGCTTCGTCGCTCATGACGTGCGCCCGCTCGTCCGACTGAACGTCAGCATCATCGCCGAACAAAACGGGCGCCGCGAGAGCGGCTATCACGGCCTGGGCGGGCGCTACCTGTACGACAGCCTGTTCGAGCCCGCGACTTGGAACCGCGCGATCGACATCGCGCTGGCGCAGGCTTTGGTGAATCTGGAAAGCGTCGCCGCCCCGGCCGGGGAATTCACCGTCGTGCTCGGCAATGGCTGGCCCGGCGTGCTGCTGCACGAGGCGGTCGGCCACACCCTGGAAGGCGATTTCAACCGCAAGGGCACGTCGGCTTTCTCCGGCCTGCTCGGCCAGCGCGTGGCCGCGCCCGGTGTTACCGTGGTGGACGACGGCGCGATCGACGCGCGCCGCGGCTCGCTGACCATCGACGACGAGGGCACGCCGACCCAGCGCAATATGCTGATCGAGGACGGCATTTTGAAAGGCTATATCCACGATCGCCTGAACGCCCGGCTGATGGGGGTCGAACCCACCGGCAATGGCCGCCGCGAAAACTTTTCCCACGCGCCGATGCCGCGCATGACCAACACCTTCATGCTCGGCGGCAAGGACGATCCGGGCGAGATCCTGTCCCGCGCGAAGAACGGCATCTACGCCAAGAGCTTCGGCGGCGGGCAAGTGGACATCACCAGCGGCAAGTTCGTCTTCAGCTGCACCGAGGCTTATAGGATCGAGAATGGCCGCCTCGGCGCCCCGATCAAGGGCGCGACCCTGATCGGCGACGGTCCGAGCGTACTCACCAAGGTCGCGGCGATCGGCAACGACATGGAATTGGACGAAGGCGTCGGCGTCTGCGGCAAGGGCGGCCAGTCGGTCCCCGCCGGCGTCGGCCAGCCGACTCTGCTGATCGAAGGCCTGACGGTGGGCGGCACGGCGGCGTGAACAGCGGAGCGGTTAAGCTGCTGGCCAAGTAAGCCCGGCCATGGAGCCTGAATGCGTTTGATTCTTCCCCTGCTCGCTTTGATCGTCGCGAGCAGCGCCGCCGCCGCCCAGCAGGTGCCCAATCCCAATGCGGAGCTTACAGTGGCCGCGCCCGCTTATCCGCTCGACCGCGGCCCGCGCGTGCTGATCGACGAAGGCCACGCCAATCTTCACACCCTGACCGAGGGTTACGCGCCCTTCGCCACCCTGCTGCGCAACGACGGCTATCGGGTGAACGCCCATCGCGGCCGGATTAATGCCGAGACGCTGGCCGAGGCGGACGTGCTGGTCATCGCCAACGCCGCGCCGCCGCCGGTCGGGCCGTCCGCTTTTCTGCCGCTGGAGATCGCGGCGCTGCGGGCCTGGGTCGAGGCCGGCGGATCGCTGCTGCTGATCGCCGATCACCCGCCTTATGCGGGTGCCGCGGCCGAGCTCGGCGCGGCCTTCGGCGTCACCTTCCGCAATGTGCATGCGGTCAATCCCGGCAATCGGGGCCAGGATCTGTTCCGCGCCGGCGCCGGCCTGGCCGACCATTCGATCATCGCCGGCGCGGACGGCGACAGCGCGGTCACTTCGGTGCGCAGCTTCGCCGGCTCGGCCTTCACCGCGCCGGACGCACGGCCCCTGCTGATGCTCGGCGAGGGCTATCTGGCGGTCGAGGCGGATGACGAGGCGGTGGAAAGCGCAATGGCCTCTGCCCCGTCCGCCGCGGGCCTGCTGCAGGGCGCGACCCTGGAACTCGGCCGCGGCCGCATCGTCGTGATGGGCGAAGCAGCGATGTTCACCTCGCAGCTCGCCGGCCCGCAGCAGCGCGTCACCGGCATCGGTGCGCCCGGCGCAGAGCAGAACAAGCAATTCGCGCTGAACCTGATGCACTGGCTCAGCCGGCGGCGGGGTTATTGAACCACCTTAACCGTCATTCCAGCGAAAGCTGGAATCTCTTTGCCTTGGCACTCAACGAGAAGTGAGATTCCAGCTTTCGCTGGAATGACGGGATTGTCGCCGGACTCTACCGCGTCTTCACATAACGCCCCGGCGCATCCTCGATCGCCTTCAATTTGCCCTTGCCGGGCTCGCGCGCGCCCTTTGCGGGCACTTCTTTCGCCGACAAATCGCGGATCCAGCCGATCCAGTCCGGCCACCAGCTCCCCTTCGTCTCCGTCGCCCCGGCGATGAACTCGTCCAGGCTGTCGACCTTCTTGTCATTCGTCCAATATTGATATTTCTGCGCCTCGGGCGGGTTCACCACCCCGGCGATATGCCCGCTGCCGGCCAGCACGAATTTCAGCGGCCCCTGGAAATGGTGGGTGATTTTCCACACGCTGCGCGGCGGCGCGATATG
>JBBSLM010000205.1:0-4542 GCA_038255245.1 Sphingomonadales bacterium | reverse complement strand
TCAATATCGCATCCTGCGCGCGACCAAGAACCGCTTTGGTGGCACCGACGAGATCGGCGTGTTCGCGATGGGCGAGGAAGGGCTGAGCGAAGTCGGCAATCCGTCGGCTTTGTTCCTGGCCGATCGCGGCGAGGCGGTGCCCGGATCGGTGGTGTTCCCGGCGCTGGAGGGGACCCGGCCGGTGCTGGTCGAGATCCAGGCGCTGACCGTGCGGCTGGCAAGCGGGGCGACGCCGCGGCGGGCAGTGGTCGGCTGGGACAGCGGGCGGCTGGCGATGATCCTGGCGGTGCTGGAGGCGCGCTGCGGGCTCAGCTTCTCGACCGCCGAAGTCTATCTCAACATTGCAGGCGGCTACCGGGTGAACGACCCGGCGGCCGATCTGGCGGTGGCGGCGGCTTTGGTGTCGGCGCTGTCGGAGCGGCCGGTGCCGGCGGACAGCGTCGCGTTTGGCGAAGTGGCCCTGTCGGGCGCGCTGCGTCCGGTCGCACATGCGGGGTTGCGGCTCAAGGAAGCGGCGAAATTGGGGTTCGAGCGGGCATTGTTGCCCCAGTCGGTCACTGACGAGAAAGGCGCCCTCCGTCTCACCGGCTTCCGCGGGTTGCGGGAAATGGTGGATCATCTGCTGGGGCGTTGACGCGGTTGCGCCGCGCGGAAGGGCACCGCGCGGCGCGCCGTGCTGAGGCGCAGGAACCTCAGCCGGGGAGGGATACCGCGTCGGTGACGTGGATGACGCCATTGGACTGCATCACGTCCGCCTGCGTCACGCGTGCGGTGCCGCCGCGTGCGTCGGTCAACACGACGCTGTTGCCCTGCAGGCGGGCGGTCAGCGTACCGCCCTGCACGGTGGTGAGACGCGCCATGCCGCCGCCTGCCCGGATCTGGCGCACGAGGTCCGCCGCGGTCACGCGCCCGGCGACGACATGATAAGTGAGGACGGCCTGCAGCTGGGCGCGATTGGCCGGTTGCAGCAGGGTGTCGACGGTGCCGGCCGGCAGCCGGGCGAAGGCATCGTTGGTCGGCGCGAAGACGGTGAACGGGCCGGGACCGGAAAGCGTATCGACGAGCCCGGCGGCGGTGACGGCCGCGACCAAAGTGGTGTGGATCGGCGAGTTGACCGCGTTCTGCACGATCGTCTGATTGGGGTACATTGCGGCGCCGCCGACCGTGACCTGTGAGGTCGCGCCGGCATTGTCGTCCATCGTCGCGCAGGCGGGGGCGGCAAAAGTCATCGCCGTGGCGGCGAGGACGAGTTTCATCTTGCTCATAGGGGATTCCTTCGGGGGGGGGAGGATGAAGTGTCCGTCTAGGCGCGCCGATACCGCGCGGCGATACGGACGAAAGGCGGTAGCGTAGCTTCCCCTTGCCTACAGTCCGGCTTCGATCGCGATGCGGATGGCGTCGGCGGACGTGCCGACGCCCAATTTACGCAGCAGCAGGCCACGATGCATCTTCACCGTCTTTTCGCTCAATTCGAGCCGCCACGCGATCTGCTTGTTGCGGCTGCCCCGCGCCATTTCCCGCAGCACGTCCAGCTGGCGTGACGACAAAGTCTGGACCAGCTTCGCGGCCCGCGCCTGACGCAACGCCAGCGGTGCGGCCGCGCCTTCGCCGACCTCTACTTGCGAGCCAAGAAACCAGCTGACGTCGCCATCATCGTTGAAAATCGGCGCGATCAGCAGGGCGTTGCGGAACGGCGAACCATCCTTGCGATAATTGAGCAATTCGGTGAGCGCGGGCTGCAGGCTGCGGATCGCTTCGCGGACGTGTTCGGTCTGCCATGGCTCGGTCGCTTCCCCGGCCAGGAATCGGCAGTTGCGGCCGACGATCTCGTCGGCGGCATAGCCGGTCAGCGCGCAGAAGGCCGAATTGACGGCGACAAGCGGATTGTCTGGCAAACGCGGATTGGTGAGCACCGTCGCGATCGGGCTCGCCTCGATCGACGCGAAGATCACGTCGTCCTTCCTCTGAGAGCTTGTCGCCACGCCGGTCACAGGCACACAATAGAAGCCGGGCGCGGAGGTTGGAATGGCTGAGTGACCTAAGCGGCCTGCGTGAGTTGGTGGACCATCTGCCGGGGCGCGGACCGCAATTCCCGCGGGCCGAATCGGGTGCTTTTCTTTAACTGTTTCATGGGCATAGGGTCGGGATGCGGCCGATCAGCCAAACCCCAGCGACCCGCGCGGCGCCTTGCGCCGGCTGCCGTGACGGCGGCGGTCTCGACTTCGACTTCTCCATGGCCTTTCAGCCGATCGTCGACATTTCGGATGGCTCCGTGTTCGCCTATGAAGCATTGGTGCGCGGGCCCGAAGGGCAAAGCGCGTGGAGCGTGCTGTCGCAAGTTTCCGAGGAAAATCGCTACACCTTCGACCAGCAATGCCGGGTGAAGGCGATCGAGGGGGCGGCCAGGGCCGGCCTGATCGAGACCGGCGCGCGGCTGTCGATCAACTTCCTGCCCAACGCCGTCTACTCGCCCGCGGCCTGCATCCAGCTGACGTTGAAGACGGCCAAGGCGACGGGCTTCCCGACGAACCGGCTCGTTTTCGAGTTCACCGAGAATGAGGAGATGGCCGATCCCGGCCATGTCGCCAACATCATCGCCACCTATCAGCAGATGGGGTTCGGCACCGCCCTCGACGATTTCGGCGCGGGGCATGCGGGCCTGAACCTGCTGGCGCGCTTCCAGCCCGATATCATCAAACTGGATATGGAGTTGATCCGCGGGCTCGACAGCAGCCTGCCGCGGCGGATGATCGTCGATGGCGTCGCCAAGATGTGCGCGGCGCTTGGCATCATTGTGATCGCCGAGGGGATCGAGACCGCCGAGGAACTGGCGGCCCTGCACGACGTCGGCGTGCGCTATATCCAGGGTTTCCATCTGGCCCGGCCCGCCTTCGAGGCACTGCCGCCGGTCGTGATCGACCTGCCGAGACAGCGCCTGACCGCCTGAAGGGCGCGGTCATTTCGGCAGCCCGACAAACTTGTCGCAAGCTGTCGATTTCGGCTTCGATAACTAACCCGCGTTATTGACAAATATGTCAGTATTCCCGACCTGAACGGCATGTATCGCCACCCGCTCGCCATCCAGGAAGCCGACATCGACTTCATGGGGCATGTGAACAATGCCGTCTATTTGAACTGGGTGCAGGAATCCGTGATCGCTTACTGGCGCAAGACCGCGCCGGCGGAGGCTGTGGCAGGGCACCTCTGGGTCGCACTGAAGCATGAGATCAGCTACCGGCGCCCCGCCTTTCTGAAGGACGTGGTGGTCGCCGATGTGATCGCGGAGGGGATGCAGGGCGCGCGCGCCTTTTTCGTCACGATCGTGCGCCGCGGCGAGGACGTGCTGGCCGAAGTGAAGAGCAGCTGGTGCTGTATCGATGCCGTCAGCAAGCGCCCGGCGCGGCTGGAGCGCGCGATCGTGGACCGGTTCGTCGGCGATGGCAAAGCCGCAGGCTGAACTCCGCCGCGTCGACGGGGTTGGTAGGGCTATGACGCCGAAACCGCCCTCCAAATGGCTGCTGGCCGCGGAATTCCCTCGGGCGATCTTTGGCGCGGTCGAACTCGCGGTTAAGCGGCGCGGCCTGCGCAGCGTGCCACGTGGGGACGGCCGGCCGGTACTCATCCTCCCAGGCCTGGTGAACCCGGACTGGGCGAACCTCACCCTTCGCCGCTATCTCCGTAAGCTCGGCTATGACGCGCGCGGCTGGGGGTTGGGCCACAATCTTGGCGTGAGATCGACTGGCGCGAATGGCGAGAAGCTCGACGCCCTGGTGCATCGCGTCCACGCGGAAACCGGGCGGAAGGTCACCCTGATCGGCATCAGCCTGGGCGGGATGATGGCACGGCTGATGGCGCATCGTTGGCCCGACGAAGTGGCCGAGGTGATCACGATCAGCTCGCCCTTCGCGGGCGACCCGCGCGCGACCAATGTCTGGCGCGTCTTCGAATGGCTGACCGGCGAGCGGATCGACGACGAGAAGGTGACCGCCGACCGCGCCTTGCTGGCATCGGAACCGTCGGTGCCGACCACGGCGATCTGGAGCGCCAGCGACGGCCTGGTCAATGGCGCGATTTGCCGCACGGGCGCGTGTCGGTCGATCGAGGTGAGGAGCGGGCATCTGTGGGTGCAGATGCGCGCGTCGGTGCTGCGCGCGGTGGCGGAGACGCTCGGTGCAAGCCGCTAGATGTGGTGAGGTCGCTTGCGCTTCCATCCCCACGGCACAAATCGTCCCCCAGACGATGTGAATCCGTGGTGGTCCGCGGCGGCTCAAGCCGCCGTCCCCACGCGCCGAAACAGCGCCCCACGCTGTTTCGAGTCTGCGTGGTGACCCCTACGAGAATCGAACTCGTGTTTTCGCCGTGAGAGGGCGACGTCCTAACCGCTAGACGAAGGGGCCGCTTGTGAGCGCGTGGGCGGCATATAAGCGGGGCCGCGCGGGCGTCAAGCCGAGCGCGGTCAGCCCGCCGGGATGCCCAACTCCCCGGCGGCGGTGCGCAGGCGCTGCTGCACGGCCGCGTCGTCGGCGAAGGCGGCGAGGCCGG
>JBBSLM010000204.1:0-4554 GCA_038255245.1 Sphingomonadales bacterium | reverse complement strand
GCCGCCACCATCGGCACGCCCAATGCCAGGCAGGCCTCGGTCGAGCGCGCGATCGCTTCCGCCTGGCCGCGTTCCTCCGCCTCGATGCCGGGAAATGCGCCGGGGGTATCGACCAGGCTGACGACGGGCAGGCCGAAGCGGTCGGCCAATTCCATCAGGCGGATGGCTTTGCGATAGCCCTCCGGCTTGGCCATGCCGAAATTGTGCCTGAGGCGGCTGGCGGTATCATCGCCTTTTTCGTGACCGATCAGCAGGATCCGCCGCCCGCCCAATTTACCCAGCCCGGCGACGATCGCCGCATCCTCGCCAAAGGCGCGGTCGCCGGCCAGCGGCACGAAATCCTCGATCAATCCCGCGACATAATGTTTGAAATGCGGCCGTTCCGGGTGGCGCGCCACCTGCACCTTCTGGATCGGCGTCAGCCTGGTGTAGGTCTCGGTCAGCAGCCGCTCGGCGCGCTCCTCGAGCCGTTGCACCTCATTCTCGATGTTGATCGAGCCCGAGCTCGCCGTCTCGCGCAGCTCCGCCACGCGCGCCTCGAGCTCCGCGATCGGTTTTTCAAAGTCCAGGAAAGTCGCCATATGCCGGGCGCGGTTAGGACCGCCTGCGCGCCCCGTCAATCGAGCCCGCGTCCGCAAGCGGATGCTTGCTGTTCACCAGCTCCACCAGCCGCCGCGAATCGACATGTGTGTAGATTTGCGTCGTCGCGATGTCGGCATGGCCCAACAGCATCTGCACCGCGCGCAGATCCGCCCCGCCCTCCAGCAGATGCGTGGCGAAGGCGTGGCGCAGCACGTGCGGGCTGATCCGCTCCGGCGGAATGCCCGCCGCCGCCCCCAGTTCGCGCACCAATTGGTAGAGCCGCACCCGGCTCAGATGCTTCTTGCCCGACGGGAACAGCCACAAAACATCCTTCGGCACGCTCGCGCCCCACGCCGCCACCGCCGCCTGCGCCCGCTCGGAAATCGGCACCAGCCGCTCGCGTCCGCCCTTGCCGCTCAGGATCAGGTAAGGCTGCCCCGGCGCCAGCGCATGGCGCGGCAGCGACACCAATTCCGTCGCCCGCAGGCCCGAGCCGTAAAGCAATTCGATCAGCGCCGAGAGCCGCCGCGCGTAAGGCCATTCCGCCGCGATCCGCCGCTCGATCTCCGCGAACAGGGCGTCGACATCCGCATGCCCCAGCACCTTCGGCAGCGGCCGGTCCCGCCCCGGCCGCGGCAGCGCCGACGACGGATCGTCGCCGCGCATCTGCTCGGCATGCAAAAAGCCGTAAAAACGCCGCAGCGCCGCCGCCTTGCGCGAGACGGTGGACCGCGCGAGGCTCATCCATTCCGCCGCCAGCAGCTGCAAGTCCCCCTCGCCCGCGCCCGCCAGCTTGCCCTGGAGCAAGGCCGAAGCCCCCTCCAGATCGCGCCGGTAAGCCAGCAAGGTGTTGCGCGCCGCCCCAGCCTCGGCCGCCATCATCTCAAGGAACGCCTCGATCGCCTGCTTGTCGCCGGGCGCGTCGGGCGGGCTCATAGCCGCGTCAGCGCCTCGGCGGCGATCATCCGCGCTTCATATTCCAGGCCCACCCGGCGCAGCGCGCGCATGATGTGATAGAGATGCTCCGGCGGCACCCCGCGCCAGTCCGGCACCTGCATGCCCACCGCCGCCAGCAACACCACCGTGCCGCTTTGCCCCGCCGACGCCGCCCGGTCGAGCGCCTCGGTCCAGGCGTCGGTCCGCGCCACGTCGATCCCCTGCGCCACCGCCGCATTGTCGTCCATCCGCCCCAACCCGGCCAAGGCCGCCGCCAGCATCCGCGCGCGCAGGTCGCCGTCCGCGCCGGCAAAGCCGCGAATGCGCGAGCCGTCGACATCCACCGCCAGCCGCGGCGCGCCGACCGCGAGCAGCGCCCAGGCCAAAGTCGAACCGCCCTCGCCCTCGACAATCTGAGTCCAGGCCGCCGCCTCCTGATCCATCCCCGCGGTGAAGAGCGACGCGACGATTTCGTTGGCATCGCCGGACAATTCCCCGTCCACCGCCAATTGCGCCGCCGCGCCAGCGGTCAGGATCAGCCGCGGGTAGAGCGTTCCCGCCTCCGCCTCATTCTCACCCCAGATGCCGCGCAGCGCGACCACGCGGTCGGCGGGTTCGCCATTGAAGGCGGCCGCCAGCCGGCTGGTCAGCGTCCCGTCCGCCTCCGCCTCGCCCGCCGCGGCGCGCAAGTCGAAGGCCAAGGCATGCGCGTTCATCAATGACGCCGAGGAGAATACGCCCAATGTCGCGGCGGCATCGGCCGCGCCCAGCCGCTCGGCCGCCGGCACCATCGGCGCGCGCGCCAGCCAGGCCTGCATCCGCGCCCCCGCCGGCCCGATCAGCCGCTCCGGCAGCACCACGCCGGCCGCGCTGGCCAGCCCGAACCGCCACACATTGAGCTCGGGCACTTCCGCCCAGTCGATCTCGACCGCCCGTCCGGTGCCGCTGCCCGCGCCGACGATCTTCTGAGCCAGCAGCAAATCGATGCCCCGCGCGCCCTTGCGCCGCGCCTCGTCCAGCAAGGCGCCTGCCCGGCCCGCTTCGCCTTCCATCGCCGCGCACATCGCATCGGCCATCGGCCAGGCCGGATCGTCGAACGATTCGCGGCCTTTCTGGATCAGCGGGCACAGCCCCGCCGGGTCGGCACTGGCCAAAGCCGCCTCATAGGCCGCCCCCACCATCATCGGCGTATAGCTGACCACGTCGATCGCCTGGGCGAGCATGCGCGCCGCATCCGCCTCGCCCATCCGCACCAGCAGGCGCACCCGCGCCGCGACGAAATCCGCCGGATCGATCCCGCGCGGCGACGTCACCCGCGACATCAGCGCGCGCCGCAGCAAGATCTGCGTCCAGCGCGACGGGATCGGGGCATCCAGCCGCTGCATCAAGGTGGCGAGGTAGCCGCCATTGGCGTCGCCGAACGCGTCGATCGGCAGGCCGCGATTGGTGACATTGGTCACCCCGACAATGTCGACCGGTCGCTCCGACCCTGCCGGAATGTCGTAAAGCGGTGGCGGCGGCGGCGGCGGCAGCATCTGCAGATCGGTCAGCGCCGAATCAGTCGTCTCCTGCACCTGCGGTTCGGGCCGCACCGGGCGCACCGGAACGGTCGGCACAATTTCTTCCGGCTCCACGACCGTCGGGGTCGGCGTGGTCGGCGGCGGGGGCGCCTTGGGCTGCGCGACCGGATCGCCGAAGCCCGGCGGCAAGCTGCTCGCGACCGCGGGCAGGACCGCCGCGCAGACGCCGCATGCCAGGAGAAGTGATTTAGCTCTTCGGGAGAGCATCGGTGACGTCCTGCTCCATCGGACCAATCGGCTTTTCGGTGTCGAGCGTGGACAGGAAGAAGAGGAAGCCCAGCACCGCCACGAGGACGATCAGGGCGATGATGCCGGGCGAAAGGCCACGGCGGCGGCGGTCGGACGACAGCGACTGGAAACGGCTAGGAGGCATGGCCGGGCTTTTGCCCCAACCGCCCGCCCCCTGTACAGCCCCGGCGGACATGAATGCCCCGCTCATCCATCGCCCCATCGCCCTCGTCGGCCTCCCAGGCGCGGGCAAGACCACGATCGGCGCGCGGCTGGCCGGGCAACTCGGCCTGCCCTTCTTCGATTCAGACGAAGAGATCGGACGCGAGACAGGCGAAACCATCGCCAACCTCTTCGCCACCCACGGCGAAGCCCATTTCCGCATTCTCGAGCGCCAGACCATTGACCGCCTGCTCGGCACCGCTCCCCTCATCCTCGCCACCGGCGGCGGCGCGATGGCCGAAGCCGCCACGCGCCGCATCCTGCTGACCCGCGCCACCATTGTCTGGCTCGACGCCCCGCCCCCCATCCTCGCGGCGCGCCTGGAAGGGCAAAAGGACCGCCCGCTCCTCGCCGGCAATTTGGAACAGCGCCTCGAAGAGCTGCAGGCGGGACGGCAGGCCCTTTACCGCGCCGCGACGCACCGGATCGACGCCGCGCCACCCCAAAATGCTGTGGTCGCGGCGATTCTCAGCGCGCTCGCGGACTAGGGGTCCAACCCAGTAAGCGACCCCTTAGAAACCCCTCCCCCTTGTGGGGAGGGGCTGGGGTGGGGGCGCGAGCCTGTCCAGGCTCGCAAAAGACCCTTTCACGGCCGCAAACGCGGCCGGGCCCCCTCCCAACCCTCCCCACAAGGGGGAGGGCTTAAGCGCCTAAGCGACCGAATATATGAACCTCAGACGGCTCCGGACCCTAACCCGGCTCATTCCCTTCCCGCCGGCTGGGCGCCGGGAACCAGGTTTCGCCGGCTGCGACCAATTGCTGGCGCGTCGCCGCGCTCAGGTCGCCCAGCTTGCGCTGGCGCGCCAGCCGGTCCGCGTCCTGCTTGCGATAGGCCGCTTCGCTGCGGTCGATCTCGCCGATATCCACGCCGACCGCGTCCATCGCCTCGCGCGCCATCCGCACCGCCGAATCCATCACTTCGCGCGTCACCCCGCTCACCGGCGCGTCGCGCAGCCGCACCAGCAGCCGCCGGTCATAAGCGCGCACGAAAATCGCCGCCTTGGGG
>JBBSLM010000203.1:0-4567 GCA_038255245.1 Sphingomonadales bacterium | reverse complement strand
CTGCGGCGCCGGCATGCCGCCATTCGCCCGCATCGAGAAATATTGAACGACCTTCTTGGGCGATGTCACCACTTCGTACATCTGGAAGGCGGTGACCCCGATCGCGGCGATCGTCAGCAGGGCATACAGCCAGACCGGGAAACCCGAACTTGCGGTTTGCGGCATCGGATAGCCCATCCCGCCATAGCCCATCACCGGGGCCCGCGAACTTTGATGGATCAGCAGGAAATAGTTCAGGATCGCCACCAGGACGATCACGCCCAGGAGGATCCCGTAGATCATCGTCGAGCGCTTGCTTTCGTGAAAGCTGACCCGCGTCCCGCCCTGGCCATTGTCCTGCGCGACGACATAGCCCTCGTTCATCTTCATCTTCATGAAGGGGATGATCGAACTCTTGTAGGTGAAGCCGGTCGGATGCCGTCCGGTGACCTCGCCGGCAACCTTCGATATGCCGAAGCTCGACATGAGCGGCACGGGCTTACCGATCGCTTCCTCGGCCAGCATCAGCGCCTGCGGAGCGTCCAGCCGGGTGTCGACGGTGGCGTGCGGCATGGGGGGAATGGCAGCGTTCATGTCATGACATCCTTGCGATGATGGCGGCCTTGGCGGTCTCGAAATCCGCGGGCGAGATCGCGCCGCTGTCGCGCAGCTCGGCGAGCTTGCGCAGCTGATCCGCGGGCGTGACCTGCGGCGGTGCGGCCGGTGCCGGCATGGCGGGGGCGACGCCGGGGAAGCCCGGCTGCGGTGCCATGCCCGGCATCGGCTGTCCGCCATTGGCCTGCATCTGCAAAGCCTGCATCAAGGTCGCGCGGCGCTTTTCGAGCATCGGGCCGCTCAGCAGCCAGCCCCACAGGCCGAAGCCCGCGATGATCAGCAGCAGCACCATCCACCAGGTGAAGAAAGCGAAGAAGCCCGGGCTGGGACGCTGGAATGTGACCGGATCGATCACCGTCATCGCGTTATAGGCGCTCTGCTGCCCCAGCACGAGGATCACGATGCCCACGACGGCGGCAATCAGCAAGGCCGGGACGAGGCTGCTATAATCGGCCTTCAGCGACACGTTGAGCTTGGTCCGCCCCGGGCCTTCCTGGAACGCGTCGATCGCGCCATTGGTGCGGCCTGACAGGAAGCTGCCGAGGCGGAAGGCGATCTGCGTCGGCCCCTGGTTGGTGACTTCGCCGCCGACCGCGGTCAGCCCGCCCATCGCGGCCTGCATGGCGTGGCCCTGATCCATCGGCATGGCGACCTGACGGCCGCCATGGGCGAGTGGCCGAGGCGGCATGGGCGGCGGCATGGGCGGCGCGCCCGCGCTGCCGACCGGCGTACCGCAACTGCCGCAAAAACCGGCGCCCGGAACGAGCGCGGTGCCGCATTTCAGGCAAGCGCCCTGATTGGGATTGGTCGCCATCGAAAAAGCCCTCCTCCAGCCCAGCCGCCGCCAAACCCCTGACGCGATGGCGAGCTGTCTTTCACTGCCGAAGGCGGAGACTGCCCAACAAACGGGTCAGAGTCCCGCCAAAAAAACCGACCGCCCCGTTTCTGGCCCGTTTCCGGGGCTTTCGCCGCCTTTCCTGTTAAAGCAGTTGCGAAGGAAGATGCCATGTCCCAGCCCCGCTCCCCGCCTGTTCCGGCGCGCCGCGCAAAAAGGCCGGCCGACTGGAGCCGCGCGACTCACGCCATGCCCGCCTCCTTCGCCGATCAGCCGGTGCAGGGGCGCCGCGAGGACGACGGACTGGACCTGGTCGAGGCGGTGACCGCGGCAGCGGCCTTCGCTGCGGTTGCCGAACTGGCAAGCCGCGACGAGCTTGCCGGCGCGGACGCCGTCGGCGTGAATGACGAGGATGTGGTGGCTGCCGCCGACGAGGGCGCGGCAGAGCCCGACCGGGAGGATGGCGATCCGGGCGACGAGGAGGATTGACCCTGTTTGGCGGTCGAACGCGCCTTTACAGATGAACCGGCCGGCGTGGCCGATAAGGAAAGGACCACAGGATGTTCGGAATCGGCAAGATCCTCCAGCAGGTGCTGGACCAGCATAATCTCGGCGAGCTTTCGGGGCGGATCGACACGGACAGCGTCGAAGGCATGCGCGAGAGCATTGAGGCGCTCGGCACTTCGGGAGCGATCGCTGACACGGGCGGCGTGCTGAAGGATATGGCGACGCAGCTGTCGGGCGTCCTCCACAATGTCGGCGAGCATCTCACCCAGATCGCCGAGGAGGTCGAAGTGGAGGTCGGCGATGACTCTATCGAGGGGCTGGGCGCGACCGGGGCCGTCACCGGCGCTGCAATTGCGGCGGATGCCGAACCCATCGAGGCCGAACTCATGCCGCACGAGGCGGTGCACATGTTGCAGGGCGTTGCGGTCGAGGATGATGGCGTAATCGCCACGGAGGCTGAGGCCACGGCACCCGCCGCGACAGCGGACAATGTGCAGCCCGAAGAAGCCGGGGAAACCAGCGACGACTGATGCGCGCTCAGGCGTCCCCGCCACAGCGCGCGGCGGCTTCCGCCATCAGCCGGGCTTCGCGCGCCTGCCGGGCGGGCATGTCGCGGCCCCGATAGAGGTCGGTCCAGCCGCGATGCGCCTCGCGCGCCACCGCGCAGGCCTCGTCCCGCCGCCGCGCCAGTTCCAGCACCTCCATATAGGGTTTCAGCGCGAACAAATGCCCGGAGCGCGCGTCGTCGCTATTGGGGTCCGCCGCCGCCGTCCGCCGCCGCCGCTCGACCGCGCCGCGCGCCTCGGCAATGCCCTCCTCGGCCCGGCCGGATTGCACCAGTAAGGTGGCATATTGCAGCCCCGCCATCGAAGCCGCCTGATCGACGGCGGGGCTGGTTTCGAACTGGGTCAGGATGCGCGCATCCTCGACCGCGCGCCGCGCCCATTCCAGCGCCGGGCCGCGCTCGCCGAGATCCTGATAGATGGTGGAAACAGCATAAGCGTAGAGGATCATCCGCGTGCGCACCCGCACGTCCGCCTGCCGCCGCTCCCGCGCCGCTTCGAGCAAGCGGTAAGCCTGGCTGTAATGCGGCAGGCTGTCGCGCAGCCGGCCCAGATAATACAGTCCGTCGCCCCAGCTGTTCTGCACCGCGGCTTCCATGAGCGGGCGCAGCGCGGCGTAGCGCTCGGTCACCGGCAGAGTCGCGGCGCGGCGCATCTGATCCGCCGCCAGCGCCACCGACTCGCGGCCGCGATTCTCGAAGTTGAGCACGTCCAGCCGGCCCAGCACGGTCTGCCAGCGGCCGTAAGCGGCATCCACGTCGCCGTGGGAGGCGGCAAGCGCGGCGTCGCTCAGGGCCAAGGCGCGATCCAGCAGGCGATGCGCCTCGGCGACATCGCTCCGCGCAAAGGCGGCGACCGACGAGCGCCAGGTAAGGATGCGGGACAGCTCGACCTTGAGGTCGTGGCGCTCGGGATGCGTCTCGACCATCGGCGCGAGCAATTCCTCCGCGCGCTGCAGCGCGCGCTCGCCTTGCTCGAAACCTTGTGTGCCGTTGGTCGCCGTGAGTCCATAAGCGCGCCCGACCCGGCCGTAGCCGACGGCCAGCTCCTTCCTGAGGTCGACGTCGCCGCTGGCCAGGCCGGACAGGCGCTCGAGGTAGGAGCTGGCCACGTCGGCGACCCGCGCCCGCATGTCGCCGGCCCCCGCCAGCGGCTCGAGCTCGTCATAGAGGTCGACGACCATGTAGCGCGCCATGCCGCGCACTTCCTCGAACCGTTCCTCCGCCGCCGCCAGCGCCCGCTCGGCGCGCCAGTAGAGCACGGAAATCACGATCGTCGTGGCGATGAGCGCGACCAGGGCCGCCGCCACGCCCGCCGCGAACCATTTGTGCCGCCGCACGAAACGATCGGCCTGATAGCGCCAGCCGCCCTGCCGCGCCGCCACCGGCCTTTTCTCAAGCCATGCCTTGAGATCCTGCGCCATCGCATCGGCGGAGGAATAACGCTCGCCCGCATCGGCGGCGCGGGCCCGGGCGACGATCGCGTCAAGATCGCCGCGCAACAGGCCACGCCGCGCCGGCTCGTCCGCAGCCTCGCTCGGCTGCGGCAAGGCGCGCTCGCCTTTTTCGATCCAGCGGTCCGAGAACAGGCCATGCAGGACGGTGCCGAGCGCGAAGATATCGTCGGCGATGCTCGGCGGGTTGCCCGCCAGCCGCTCCGGGCTCGCATAGGTCGGGGTGTTGGGATAGCCTCTGGTCAGCGCCGGATCGTCCGCCGCGGCGACCAGATCGGCGATGCCGAAATCGACCAGCCGCGGCTCCCCGGCCTGATCGATCAAGATATTCTGCGGCTTCAGATCGGCGTGGACGATCAGATTGCGGTGGGCGTGGTGGACCGCGTCGCAAATGGCGCAGGCAATCCGCGCGCGCTGCTCCAGATCCTGCTTCGCCGATCCGCTCGATTCGGCGGTCTCCGCCCATTCGTCCAGCGGCGGCCCCTCGACCAGGTCCATCGCGAACCAGGGCACGCCCTCGACGCTGACCCCGCCGTCGAACAATCGCGCGATATTCGGGTGCCGCATTCGGGCCAGCAGCCGCCGCTCGCGATCGAAGAAATCCTCCAGCTCCGG
>JBBSLM010000202.1:0-4572 GCA_038255245.1 Sphingomonadales bacterium | reverse complement strand
TACCACCATGGGCTTTTCGGCGCTCGAAGGGCTGATCATGGCGACCCGTTGCGGCGCGATCGATCCGGGTATCCTGCTCCATTTGATCGAGACCAAAGGCATGGACGCCGCCGCAATATCCGACCTGCTCTACAGCCGCTCCGGGCTGCTCGGCGTGTCGGGCATCTCCGGCGACATGCAGGTGCTTCTCGACAGCGACGCGCCTGAGGCCGTCGAAGCGATCGACCTGTTCGTTTACCGCACCGGCCGCGCGATCGGCTCGCTCGTCGCGACCCTTGGCGGGCTCGACACCCTGGTGTTCACCGCCGGCATCGGCGAAAATGCGCCAGCGATCCGCCAATTGCTGAGCGAAGGCGCGGCCTGGCTGGGGGTGGACCTCGACACGGAGGCCAACGGACGAGGCGAGACCGTGATCTCCTCGCCCAGCTCCGCCGTGGCAGTGCATGTCATTCGCACCGACGAGGAACTGGCGATCGCCGAGGGCATGATCTCTTGCCTGGGACACGCATAAAAGGCCCGCGCCGACATGGCCGATATAGTACCAAATGCTGCGGTCCAGACTGTCTCCACCGCGTTCCACGCGCTTGACGCCGATGCCGCAGTCCAGCGGCTTGCGACACAGGCAACTGGGCTCGGTCCGGCAGAGGCGCAGCAAAGGTTGGAGCAATATGGCCCCAACCGCCTGCCAGAGGGAGCGAGGCGCAGCGGCTTCACCCGCTTCGTCTTGCAGTTCCACAATCTGCTGATCTACGTCCTGATCGCCGCGGCGGTGCTGGCAGCGGCAATCGACCATCTCACCGACGCTTTGGTCATCATGGCGGTGGTGCTGCTCAACGCGATCATCGGCTTTGTGCAGGAGGGGCGCGCCGAAAACGCGATGAACGCGATCCGCGCGATGATCGACCCGCATGCATCGGTGCTGCGCGGCGGCCGGCGGCTGACCATCCCCGCCGATCAGGTCGTGCCCGGCGACATCGTGCTGCTCGAAGCGGGCGACCGGGTCGCCGCCGACCTGCGGCTGATCAAGGCGAGCAGCCTGAAGGCCGACGAGGCGATCCTGACCGGCGAATCGGTGCCGGTCGACAAGCAGGTCCAGCCGGTGGCGGCGGATGTACCGCTCGGTGACCGCTTCTCGATGGCCTTTTCGGGCAGCTTCGTCGCCGCCGGACATGGGACAGGCGTGGTCGTCGCGACCGGCGCACGGACCGAGCTCGGTCAGATCAGCACGATGATCGGCAATGTGGAGCAGCTCGCCACGCCGCTGATCCGGCAGATGAACCAATTCGCCCGGCAGGTGACGGTGGTGGTGCTGGGCATCGCGGCCCTGGTCTTCGGCTTTGCGCTGTGGAGCGCGAACTATGACATGAGCGATGCCTTCATGCTGGTGGTCGGCCTCGCCGTGGCGGCGATCCCCGAAGGCTTGCCGGCAGTGATGACGATCACGCTCGCGGTCGGGGTGCAGCGCATGGCGCGGCGCAACGCGATCATCCGGCGGCTGCCTGCGGTCGAGACGCTGGGCGCGGTGTCGGTGATCTGCTCGGACAAGACCGGCACGCTGACCCGCAACGAGATGACCGTGACGCAGCTGGTGACCGGCGATGGCACAGTGAGCGTCGGCGGGGTCGGCTATGCGCCCGAAGGCGGCTTTGCCACCGAGGCCGGCACGCCCATTGATCCCGCCGCCGAACCGATGCTCGAGGCACTGACGTTGGCCGGCCTGCTGTGCAACGATGCGGCGCTGCGCGAGGCGGAGGGCCGGTGGATCGTCGATGGCGATCCGATGGAGGGCGCACTGGTCTCGCTCGCCGCTAAAGCGGGGCACGACGATGCCGCCGCGCGTGCCGAGTTCACGCGGCTTGCCGAGATCCCGTTCGATGCACGTCACCGCTATATGGCGACGCTCAACGCGCGCGCCGGACATTCCCCAATATTGTTCGTCAAGGGCGCGCCTGAGGCGGTGATCGCAATGTGCGGCGAGGCGCTGACGGCCGACGGCGCACAGCCGATCGATGCCGCACACTGGCTGGCGCAGGTCGATGTGCTCGCCGGGGCGGGACAGCGCGTCATCGCGGTCGCGCAGCGCACCATGCCCGACGGGACCGGGGCGATTTCCAGGGACGATGCGCAGACCGGGCTGACGCTGCTCGGGTTGGTCGGGTTGATCGATCCGCCGCGAACCGAGGCGATCGCGGCGATCGCCGAATGCCGCGCTGCCGGGATCCGCGTGAAAATGATCACCGGCGATCATGCTGCCACCGCGCGCGCGATCGCCATCCAGCTCGGGCTGGGCGACGACCCGCGCACGCTGACCGGCGAGGAACTCGAGCGGCTCGATGATGGCGCTTTCGACACCGAGGCAAACGCCGCTTTGGTGTTTGCGCGCACCAGCCCCGAACAGAAGCTGCGGCTGGTCGAGGCGTTGCAGCGCGACGGATCGGTGATCGCCATGACCGGCGACGGGGTCAACGATGCGCCCGCGCTCAAGCGCGCCGACATCGGCGTGGCGATGGGGCAGAAGGGCACCGAGGCCGCCAAGGATGCCAGCGAGATGGTGCTCGCCGACGACAATTTCGCTTCGATCGTCGCAGCGGTGCGCGAAGGGCGCACGGTCTATGACAATCTCACCAAGGTGATCGCCTGGACCCTGCCCACCAATGGCGGCGAGGCGCTGACCATCATTGCCGCGATCCTGTTCGGGCTGACGCTGCCGATCACCCCGGTGCAGATCCTGTGGATCAACATGGTCACCGCCGTCGCGCTCGGACTGGCGCTGGCGTTCGAGCCGCCCGAAGCGGGCGCGATGCGCCGCGCGCCACGGCAATCGGGGCAGCACCTGCTGTCAGGACGGTTGCTGTGGCGAATCGTGTTCGTCTCGCTGCTGATGGTCGCGGGCACGTTCGGGATTTTCACTTATGCCACCGCGCAGGGTCTTTCGATCGAGACCGCGCGGACCATGGCGGTCAACACCATCGTGGTGATGGAGATTTTCTACCTGTTCAACGTGCGTTATGTGCACGGCGCCTCCCTGACCTGGCAGGGGGTGCTGGGTACTCCTGCGGTGCTGATCGCCGTGGCTCTGGTCGTCATGGCGCAGCTGCTGTTTACCTATGTGCCCGTCATGCATGACACCTTCGACAGCCGCCCGGTGGCACTTGCGGACGGCCTGCTGATCATCGGTGTCGGGATATTGCTAATGATCGCTGTGGAGATCGAAAAGTGGCTCGCACGGCGTCTGGGAGGGCAATAGCACACTCATTCCAAACGCGAACTCGACAGAAGCTATTGGGCTGGTCGCCGGATGAAGTCGGTCGCATTCGGCGGGACCACGTTGACCAGAGCGCTATCGTTGTGGCACTCGGCGAGCGGATCCGAAGCGGTGCCGTAGACCGGAACTATGAACCGACGTGATCCGGTGAGTCAGAAACGTGAGTTTTCTGCGATTTTGCGGGCGTAGCTCAATGGTAGAGCAGAAGCTTCCCAAGCTTACGACGAGGGTTCGATTCCCTTCGCCCGCTCCAGCACGCTGCTCAGCCTAGCGTGAGCGACGCGCCAGTAGCAGCGCGCTCTGCCGGCGTTGCTACCGCGACACGAGCGTGCAACTCTCCCCGCGGTGCAGGCGTTAGCCCACGTCCCCTTACGAAAGCAGCCCCGCATCGCATGGAAAAGCTCTGGTTCATCAGCAATATCGCCTCCGGCACGGCGACCGAGGCGAAGTGCGACGCTTTGCAGGCGATTTTCGAGGAGCGGGGGATGATTCTCGCTGGTCGGACGCACTTTCCGGACGAGGAGTTGCCCGGGATCGAGGAATTGAACGCAGCGGGGGCGGATACCGTGGTGCTGTTCGCCGGCGACGGGACGGTCAATGCCGCCGCGTGCAAATATGACAAATGGGACGGCAAGGCCCTGATTCTGCCGGGCGGCACGATGAACGTGCTTGCCAAGCGGCTGCATGGCGCGGCCGAGCCGGCGGAAATCGTCCACGCCGCCCATGAAAAGCCGATCCTGCGGCAATTGCCGTTCGTCGAATCCGGACCGCATCGCGCCTTCTGCGCCTTGATCGTCGGCCCGGCCGCGGCCTGGGCAAGCGCGCGCGAGGCGGTGCGCTACCGCCGCTTCAAGCGCTTCTTTCGGGCAGTCGGCCTGGCTTGGGCGCGGACCTGGTCGCGGGGGGTTACCCTGTTCGACGGCACCCGCAGGCGCGGCAATTACAAGGCCCTGCTGATCGCGCCCGAGGATGGCTGGCTGAAAATCACGGCTTTTTCGATGGCGACCTTTGGCGATATGGCGCGGCTGGGCTGGGAGTGGTTGTGGGGTAATGTCCACAATGCGCCATCGGTCGACGATACCCGCTCCGCCCATGCGACGGTGAGCGGCCGCAAGTCGCTGCACGCCTTGTTCGATGGCGAGGAAGCCAAGCTGCACAGTCCGGCGTCGATCAGCTCGGGCAAGAGCAAGCTGAAGTTCATCACAACCGTTGAGAGCGCATGACGCGTCTCTTTCACGTCTCCGACCTGCATTTCGGCCGCGAGGACAAGGCCGCGCTCGATTGGTTCGCGAAGGCGGTTGAAGACG
>JBBSLM010000201.1:0-4591 GCA_038255245.1 Sphingomonadales bacterium | reverse complement strand
TGGAAGGAATTAGACGACCGCCATACGCCGCTGGCGCCAATAGAAACGATCGGCGTGCTCGGTTGAGCGATAGTATTGTGGAGCGCCATAGTGGAAAGTATCGATAAGCGTTTGGGGACTTATAAGAACAGGTTTTCGCATATCTCCGACGAAATGCTTGATAAGTTTTTGGGTTTTTGCCGGAAACATCCTGAGATTTTGACCAAGGCTCAGGTCTTGGAAAAGTTGATGATTGTTGACTTCACCATTCCCTTAATCAAAGATAAATTCTCTGGGGGGCGCATTCTAGAAATTGGCTGTGGTTCGGGCGCCCACAGCGCAATGCTCAGCCACTTCGGCGACGTCTCCGCGACGGAGTTGCGAAGCACCGTGTCCTGGCTGGGCGATTCGGTCGATCAAACCCGGGAGGCCGTATTCGGCGCCTTGGCCGAACGGCCCATCGAGTTTCGCTACAATGACGGCGAATCAATCCCTTACGACGACGATTCGTTTGACCTGGTCTTCCACAATTCGGTGATCGAACACGTACCGGACATCGTCGCGTTCAACCGCGAGGTGAGCCGCGTGCTCAGACCCGGTGGGATTTGCATCTGCATCACCGGCACGCCGGCATTGTGCCGGTTCCGCTTCATAAAGCAGTATTTGATCAAGACTCCGCTGATTGTACCTTATGGGCTAGTCACGACGGCACTCGGCAAAATGTCCGGCACGCGCGTCGCGAAAAGCCTCTATTCGCGCATCGGCCGGTGGCATTTCCAGTCGACCACGGTCAGGCTCAGTTCGATCGTCGAAAAGCACTATCCGGGAGAGGACAGGGCCTCGTCGCTGCCGCGCCGGGTGCTGAAAGGCATGTATCCGAGCATGCGGCATTTCGTTCGCGAGCCGGAATATAACAGCATCCTTCTGAAACGGCTCGCGGAGGGCAACGGCGTGACGCCGCGCGCGCTGCTGCTTCAGTTCATCGAGCATTTCGCCGTTGCTCGGCACGATTTTGCGTTTCGCACGCGGCCCTCCACGCACAGCCAGCACACCGCCAATTTCGCGACCGAGATCAAGGAATGGAAGATCGAGACTTGGGCGCAAACCTTTGTCGATGCCGGGTTCGAAGTGGAGGAGGTTCGCGGCTACCGCTTTCAACAGGCGGTGGATCTGACTTTCAGTGAGCGGGCGAACGCCTGGATCGCCTACCGCGCATTGCCCTGGGTGCGTAAGGCCGCGCGCAAGCTTCCCGCGCGCTTCGCTACGGAAATCATAATTCTGGCGCGCAGCAACAAGTCCGCTCACGCGGGTTCAGGGGCCGACTTCGTCGAGGCCACCTGAAACGGAATTCCCGCATCGCGCGGCGGCTTCATGGTAGAAACGCATATACTCGGCCGCCATGACCGGGACACTGTGCCGCGCCATCGCATGAGCCTGCTGGCGTTCCGCCAGCGCACGCCGCGCCGAATGATCGACAAGCAACGCCGCGGCGCGCTCACCCAGTGCAATCTGGTCGGACGTCGACCAGATCCAGTCATGCTCGGACGGCGCATAGCCTTCGACGAGCTGCAGGGCGAGGACCGGCACGCCGGCCATCGCCGCCTCGAGCGCGGCGATGCCGGTGGTCGAGCCGACATTCAAGGTGACATAGAGGTCAAGCAGGGCAAGGACATCTGCCGGGGTCTGTACGAGGCCAGCCAGATGCACCCGTTCGGCGATCGACGATGTCCGGATCGCCTCCTCGACCCGGTTCCGCGCGGGCCCCTCGCCGCCAATTAGAAAATGGGCGCTTCGACCCAGGCGACGCGACATCTCCTCGAAAACGGGAATGAACGCCTCGGTCCGTCTTTCTTCCCGCAGCGCCCCGATCGTGCCAACGATGAGTTCGACATCCTCTGGAATGGCCAAGGATTTGCGAAACGCGGGCGCGTCGCCGGCGCTGACCCTGCCGGGCGGGGAGACGCCGTTGAGGATGGTGCGGACGAGCAGTTGCGGATGCTTCTGGCGAAACCGGCACCAATAGCCGTCCTCGGCCATCAAGATCAGGCCATCCCGATAGGAAGCAAAACGCGCGGCCAGCCAGCGGCGCGGGCGTGACATCGGCATGCCGACGGCATGGTAGGTTTCGACCACGATCGGGCGCGGCGCGCCTTTCCAGCGCCGCAGCAACCGGATGAAGGTCCCGATCACCGCGCCGTAGGTCAGGTGGCAGTGGACGACGTCCTGGTCGCGCAGCCATGCCCGGTTGCGCCAGACCCACGCCAGGCCTTCACGATATTGCGACAGGCGGCCACGGCCCGCGCGGGCAATCAGACGCACCCGGATTGAAGGGTCGAGGCTTGCCGCGAGCAAGGCGGCGTCGGCCTCGAAACCGACGAGGATCGCGACCTCGTGCCCCGCTGCCGCCTGGTGGTTCGCAAGGTCAGCCGCGACCCGCTCGCCGCCACCTTTCGTCAGGCCGGGAAGCAGGTGGACAATTCTCATCGTCCAAAGCTCCGGTCGATCAGAGCGCGATAGACCTCTCGCTGCGCCGCATCGATCGCCGCCGGATCCATCATTTCCGCGACGTGCCGCCGGACGGCGGCGCCCAGGCGCCGCGCCCGCGGGCGGTCGGCGAGCAGCCGCTCGATGGCGTCGGCGAGCGCGGGGATGTCGTGCCGGGGCACGAGCTCGCCGGTTTCCCCCGGCACGACGACATCGCCCTGCCAGTCGAGATCATAAGCGACGATCGGCGCCCCCCCGAGCGCCGCCTCGGCGAGCGCACGGCCGGTCAGCGGGGAGATGACGGCAGCCGCCCCGTTGAAGAGATTTGCGATCCATAGCTGGTCGCGGTTTCCCGCGAAAATCACGCGATCGACGATGCCGAGTTCCCGCGCCAGCCCGACGAGTTCCTCACGCTGCGGGCCTTCGCCAATGAACAACAGCTTCGCGCGCGGGCAGCGGTCCTTGATCAAACCCAGCGCGCGCAGCGGATGGTCGGTCAGCTTTAACGCCGCCAGCCGCGAGATGCACAGCAACAGCTCGTCATCGGGGCCAACACCGAGCGCGCGCAAATCGTCCCATGGCATCTCGCGGCTGGCGGGATCGCCGAAATGGTACCGGTGGAGAACGTTGCCCAGGCGGAATATCGCGGCGCGTTCGGGCCGCACCCCCTGGGCCAGGACGAAGTCTCGATTGTCGCCATTCTGCACGATCACGGCATCGGCGCGCCGCAAGATGAACTTCTCGAAGGATTCCTCGGCCGCGACCGACTTGAACATCCGGCCCATGAGCGGCCGCCCGGTTTGCCGCCGAATCTCCCCCGGATTCCCCCAGGATCCGATGACCAGCGGCCGTCCGGTCAGGCGGGCGACGATCCAGGCGAACAGCCCGTTATAATAGGCCTCCTCGGACCGGACGATGTCGATCCGCTCACGCCGCACGAGGCGAATGGCCAACCAGAGCAGCTGGATTTGCGCCAAGGCGAGATTGAGGCGCCTGAACCGGCCGAGACGACGATAGCGTCCGAGCCGGCCTTCGATGAAAGTATGACGCGGCGCGAGATCGTGAACCTCCGGGCGGCCGATTCGCTCGGGCGATCCCTCCGGCGAAATCAAAGCCGCCAGGGGGTAGATCGTCCACACATGATCGAAATACCCGTCAAGATCGCGGCCGGTCACCCGTGCCGCGAGACTGCGTTCCAGTATCATCTTATAAGTGTAAGCGGAATCGAACACGACCATTCGCGGCGCGCTAGATCTCGCCACGAGATCCCTCTCGATCGCAACGTCCGATCACGCGGCTCATCATCACAACCCTTTTACACTAGGAGACTTGCCGCGCACGCCGTGGAACTGAGCTGAGCAGGATGGCCGGCCCGAGGCACGCGGGGCTCTAGACGCGACCGGCGCCGCTTGGCAAGGCGCGGTCGCGACCTGAGCGTGCCGGCCGAGTCGGCCACGCCGGTGGAAGCGCCGCGCAACGATACGATGTCATCCTGACGACATTGACCCTAAGGCGACCGCCCCGCTAAGTGCGCCCCTCGTCGACCCTCAAGGATTTGATATATGACCCAGTTTACGGCGGCGCAGCTTGCCGGCCGGAAAGTCATCGTCACTGGCGGCGCGGGCTTCATCGGCTCGCACCTTTCCGAGCGGCTGGTCGAGATCGGCGCGGACGTGATCTGCCTGGACGATCTTTCGGCCGGCAAGCGCAGCAATGTCGCCCATCTGGAAGGGCACAACAATTTCCACTTCGCGCAGGCCAGCGTGTGCGACGACGGTGCGGAGATGGACCGGCTGTTCGAGGGTGTGGACACCGTCTTCCACAATGCCGCGTCGAAGAAGAATGTCTGCCTGATCAACCCGCTCCAGGACCTTGAGGTCAATGCCGGCGGCGCGCTGAACCTGCTGCAAAAGGCGATGGCACACGGTGTTCGCAAGTTCGTGCAGGCATCGACCGGCTCGGTCTATGGCGAACCGCAAGTCTTCCCCACCGATGAGAGCCACCCGTTCGAGCCTGTCTCTTATTACGGCGTCTCCAAGCTGGCGGGCGAGCGCTACGTGGATGTGTTCCACAAGCTCTACGGCCTCGACACGACGATCCTGCGTTATTTCCACGTCTATGGCGAACG
>JBBSLM010000200.1:0-4594 GCA_038255245.1 Sphingomonadales bacterium | reverse complement strand
GGCATTGCTGCGCGAACATTATCGCGGCGGACAGAGCTTCTTCGTCGTTCCGCGGATCGCCGATTTGCCGGACATCGAGCAGTTCATCCGCGAGGAAGTGCCGGAGGTTCGCTACGTCGTCGCCCACGGCCAGATGGCGCCAGGCGAGGTCGAGGAGCGCATCTCCTCCTTCTACGACCGCCAATATGAGGTTCTGCTGTCGACCACGATCGTCGAAAGCGGCCTCGATATCCCGACCGCCAACACAATGATCATCCATCGCGCCGACCGCTTCGGCTTGGCTCAGCTGTACCAGCTGCGCGGCCGCGTCGGCCGGGCGAAAACGCGCGCTTATGCCTATTTCACCACCGAGGCGAACCGGATCGTCACGGAGACGGCGCAGAAGCGCCTGCAGGTGCTGGCCAATCTCGAAAGCCTCGGCGCCGGCTTCCAGCTCGCCACCCACGATCTCGACATTCGCGGCGCCGGCAATCTGCTCGGCGACGAGCAATCGGGCCATATCCGGGAAGTCGGCTTCGAACTCTACCAGTCGATGCTGGAGGACGCGATCCTGGAGGCCAAGGCGGGCGGTGTCGCCGAGACCCGGTCACGGGACCTCTCGCCCCAGATCAATGTCGATGCGCCAATCCTGATCCCGGAGGAATATGTCCCCGATCTCGATTTGCGGATGAGTCTCTATCGCCGCCTGAACGAGCTGGAGCATTCGCAGGAGATCGAGGGCTTCGCCGCCGAATTGATCGACCGCTTCGGCAAGCTGCCCGCGGAGACGGAAAATCTGCTCAAGGTCATCCAGATCAAGCTCAATTGCCGCAAGGCCTCGGTCGCCAAGCTGGATGCCGGGGCGAAGGGCGCCCTGGTCCACTTCTTCAACGACAATTTCCCCGATTTGCCCGGGCTGCTCGCCTATGTGGACCACCTCAAAGGCACCGCGAAGCTGCGTCCCGACAGCAAGCTGGTCGTCACCCGCAACTGGCCTGATCCGGCCGCCCGCCTGAACGGTGCGCTGCAGCTGTCGAAGGGCCTCGCGCGGATCATTGGCTGAGCCTTCAGCGAAGGCGTTCGACCGGGATAAGGGGGACCGGGACCTCGGCCGTCTCCTCGACCTCCGCCAGTTCCTCAAGCTTGAGGTCGCGGTGCATCTCGAATGCGCCGTCCATGTCGGCGACGCTCCACATGCCCGTAACCGTCTGGCCGTCCGCCGACAGCTGGCCGACATAGTCGACGCTGTGGACCCAGATCGCGCCATTGTAGGTCTTGGTGAAATCGACCGATCGACCGCCGCGGCTGCCCGCGATCAAAGCTTCCGTTTCCTCGGCATGGAAGGCCTCCTCACCCGTCGCCGGCTCCATGATCGTGCCGGACAGGCGGCCGCCCGCGTCCACGATATTGGCGACGAAGGGCAAGGTTTCGCTTGTGTAATCGGGATAGGTGTAGGTGCCGTGCCACAGGCCGGTCATGTCGAGCGCATCGCTCACGCCGCCGCCTCGCGCCCGATCAGCGTCGCCAGTCCCTCCCCGCTCAGCGGTGGCGCGCACAGGAAGCCCTGGTAGATCGCGCAGCCCTCGCCCGCGAGCAGTTCGCGCTGCGTTTCGGTCTCGACCCCTTCCGCGATCACGGTCAGGCCGAGTGAGCCCGACATGTCGATCACGCTGCGCACGACCACGCGGCCTTGCGGCGAGCCCTCAATATCCTCGCACAAGCTCTTGTCGAGCTTGAGATAATCGAGCGGCAGGGCCTTCAGGTACGCGAGGCTGGAATAGCCCGTGCCGAAATCGTCGATGGCGATCTTCAGGCCGCCCGCGCGCAATCGCGCCAGCAAGGCGGCGGCCGCCGGCAGATCCTCGATCAGGCCGCTCTCGGTAACCTCCACCGTTACCCGTCCGGGCGACACGCCGCTGGCCGCGATCATCACCAGGAAATTCTCGGCGAAGCCCGGTTGGGCGATATCCTGCGCGGTGACGTTCACCGCCACCCGCAAATGCGCCAGGCTCTCCGGCCACGCCGCCGCCTGCGCCAGCGCCGTGCGCTGCACATGCTCGGACAGCTGGACAAGATAATCGGACCGCTCCGCGACGCTGAACAAAGTCCCTGCCCCGAGTTCGCCATAGGACGGATGATTCCAGCGGGCGAGCGCCTCGACCCCGACGATTTCCCCACTCGTCATCGCCACCTGCGGCTGGAACAGCAATTCGATCTCGCCCGCGTCGAGCGCCCGGCGCAAGTCCACTTCCAGCCGGTCGTCCCGTGCCGCTTCCGCCTCCGCCTCCGCGTCGGCCAAAGCGATCGCCCCGCTTTCCTGCGTCTTTGCCTCGGCCAACGCCCCGCTCGCCCGCCGCAACAGGGTCGCCGCGCTGTCGCCCGACCGCGACACCGCGATGCCGGCGCGGCTGGCGATGGTGATCGCCTGGTCACCGAACACGAAGGGGCGCGCCAGCGCCTCCACGATATGGCCGGCCAGCACCCGCGCATCGGCCGCCTGCGCCGGTGCGGCGAGCAGGACGGCGAATTCCGCGCCGGCGATGCGCGCGACCCGGCTGGGCGGGCCGAACGACTCTGCCTGCCGCCCGATTCGCCGCGCCGCCGCGTGCAGCACCGCGTCGCCGCTGGCCCGCCCGAAGGCGAGGTTGATCGCGTCGAAGCGGCTCAGCGCCACGAGCAGCAGCACCACCGGCCGGTCCTGCACCCGCTCGCCGGTCAGCCGGTCATTGGCCCAGGCCAGCAGGGCCTGCCGGTCGCCTGCGCCGGTCAGCGCATCGCTCCCGCCCCCCGGCACCTCGACCGCGTCAGCCTCGCGCCCCTCCCCCGACAACCGCGCCGCATGCCGCGCCGCGAAGCGCACCGATTGCGCCAATTGCGCCTCGCTGAATGGACTGACCAGAAAGTGGGTCGCCCCCAGCCGGTGAAAATCGTCGAGCAAAGCCTCGTCGGTCCGGGACAGCAGGACGAGCAAGGCGCCCGCATTGGCCTCGACCGCATCCCCAAGCCCGCGCACCGCGGCCATGCCTTCCGCCGCCGCGCCGCGGGCGTCGACCAGGGCGACTGCCGCGCCCGATGCCAGGAAGCGCGGTTCGGGCTGGTCATTGCGCCGCGGCGTGACCGGCTCCCAGCCCGCGGCCTGGGCCGCCTTCACGAGTTCGTCGCGCTGCCGGAAAGACAGGATGAAAAGCGGCGCGGCCATGTCGGTGGTTCTAGCCAAGCCCTGGGGCGCCGCCAACTGCCACCGACACGCCCTGCGGCCCGCCCCGGCACAGCTCGCGCTTGCGGGGGTCCGTTCCGGCCCCTAGCGTGTCGCCATGACGCGCGTGAGCGACAAGATGGCGCTGGTCGCCTCGCCGGCCAAGCCCGCGCGCGTCGCCGAAAAGCTGCTGCGCGAACGCTATGAATTCGTTGCGCCGGAAGAGGCCGATTTGATCATCGCGCTCGGTGGCGACGGCTTCATGTTGCAGACTTTGCACGACATGCTCGCCAGGCGGAAACTCTGCCCCGTCTTCGGCATCAATCGCGGCACCGTTGGCTTCCTGATGAACGAATGGCGGATGGATGGGCTGATCGAACGGATCGATCGCGCCAAATCCTTCTCCGTCGCGCCGCTGGAGATGATCGCCCACAAGACCAACGGCGAGACCGTCCGCCACCCGGCGATCAACGAAGTTTCCCTGCTCCGCGAAACGCGCCAGACCGCCTGGATCGAAGTGATGATCAACGGCCGCGTCGTCGTCTCGCAACTGGTTTGCGACGGCGTGCTGGTGGCGACTCCGGCCGGCTCCACCGCTTATAATTATTCCGCCCACGGGCCGATCCTGCCGCTCAATTCGAAGCTTGTCGCGCTCACCCCGATCAGCCCCTTCCGCCCTCGGCGCTGGCGCGGCGCTTTGATCCCCGACGAGACCCGCATCGCCTTTCGCGTGCTCGACCCGAAGAAGCGGCCCGTTTCCGCCGTCGCCGACCAGCACGAGGTGCGCGACATCGACCGGGTCGAGGTGGTCATCGACCGCAGCCGCGCGCTCACCCTGATGTTCGATCCGGAACACGCCCTCGACGAGCGGATCACGATGGAGCAATTCGCATCCTAGAGTCTTGCGGACGCCGATGAGGCTGGTATAGGCGCGCTTCGCCGTAAGGCTGCTCCCCGATAGCTCAGCGGTAGAGTAGGTGACTGTTAATCACTTGGTCGTTGGTTCGAATCCAACTCGGGGAGCCACTTTTCAGCTCCATCTGTCCTCCCTTGGTCGCCTGCCGGCGCCGGAGCATAGCTGACTCAAGCCCCAAATGGCGCTACCCTGCTGACGTGCATCGTGGAGGACAGGAGATTGATTCAGTGACTTTTTTCGCGCTCAAAGACGGTGAGCGGGTGTTTTCGTTCGAAATCCCGATCGATGATGAGCCGGTTCATCTTCCCGATCTGGCCAAGCTGGGTCTCACCGCGTTCCAGAGCCACCATCCCGACATATCCCTGCGCTCGCAGGACGTATTGTTCGGCTTTGAACACGCCTGACGCAAGGTCCGGGCGATGCGGGACGGAACGTCCTTTGCTTTGACGTCCTCTCGTTCCGGTCCTAGCCTTGGGCCGACGCGGCGCCGCTCTCGACGCCTG
>JBBSLM010000199.1:0-4619 GCA_038255245.1 Sphingomonadales bacterium | reverse complement strand
GACAGGGCATTGATGATGGGAGGCTGCACGCCGCCTCCTCTAGACCGCGTGGAAGCGGCGTTCCATGCCGGCGCGGCGTTCGCTGAGCTGATCCCAGGGCCCGCCTTCGCGTTCGGCCTGGTCGATCAGCAAGGTGAGCACGCGGCGCAGGATCGCCTCCTGCTCGGCAAGCCGTGCTTCCAGCGCCGCCACGCGGCCGTCGTCCACCGGCTCGGCGGGCGCGAAGAAGGGCGCGGCGGGCGGCGAATCGTGCTGAACCGGCGCGTCCGCCGGCGCGGCGGCGAGCGGCAGGCTCGGCTGATTGTCGTTGCGGGCGCGCTCGATCTCGAGATCGTCGGCGACCGCATCGATCGCCTCGCGACCGATCATGTCCAGATCCTCGACCGCCGCATGCAGCAGCAGCCGGTTCATCAGCTGGTTCAACCGCCGCGGCAGACCGCCGGTGCAAAGATAAAGCGCGTCCCAGGCCGCCGGCGCGAAATCCGGCCGCCCCTGCCAGCCGCAAACCGTGAGCCGGTGGCGGACGTATGCCTCGATTTCGTCCCGCTCCATGGCGTCGAGGTGATGGGTGGCGATCACGCGCTGGCGCAATTGCTCCAGTCCCGGCCCGGCGAGCCGATCGCGGAATTCCGGCTGGCCGAGCAGCAGGATCTGCACAAGCGCCCGCCCGCCAAGCTGGAAATTCGACAGCATGCGCAGCTCTTCGAGCGCCGAGACGGGCAGATTCTGCGCTTCGTCCACGACGATCAAGGTCCGCTTGCCGCCGCGAAACTCATCCTCAAGCGCGACTTCCACCCGCTCCAGCAAGGCAGCCTTGGCCGCGCCGTCGAACGCCACGCCGAGCCGCTGGGCGACCAGCCGCAGCATGTCGTCGCCCTCGACCTGGGTCGAGACGATCTCCAGCGCGTTCAGCCGCGCGCGGTCGATCTTCGCCAGCAAATGCGCCGCGAGGGTCGATTTGCCCGCGCCGATCTCGCCGGTCACGACGACGAAACCCTCGGCCTGGGCCAGGCCGTAGCCGAGATAGGCCATCGCCTTCCTGTGCGTGCGGCTGTCGAACCAGAAACGCGCGTCCGGCGTCAGCTGGAAAGGCGGGCCGGCAAGGCCGTAATGCTCGATATACATAATCGTCTCCGTACCGCGCGCCGGGTTCAGAAATTGTAACGAAGGCCGACGATGCCGTCGGCAACCAGCGAATCCGCCGTGAACATCGACCGGTGGCTCAGCCCGGCCGCGACCAGCAACTCCAGTCGCCCCATCAGGAAGCCGCGATCGAAATTGACCCGGCCGCCGATGGTGGTGACGTCACGATCATTGTCCTCACTGTCGAAGACGCTGACATAGCTATCGAAGCCGACGCTGGCGTAGCGGCCGAGCCGGCGCCCGCCCGAAACGAACAGGGCCACGTCCTGGTCGCTCGGCGCGTAGGCGTTCGCGAAGATCGGATCGTCCGGCAGGTGGAAATCGCGGCGCGCATAGCTGATCCCGCCACCCCAATTCCAGAAGCGGCCATTGCCCGAGAAGAGCGCGCTGCCGCCGCGCATCCGGTAGGAAGCGCCGGTGATCGACTGCAACGCCGGGCTCAGGCAAACGCCGCGGCCGGGCTGGTCCTCGCTGAACGTGCAGCCACTCGACAGGCCCCCGCTCAACGGATCACGCTCGACCTTGAATTCGTCCGGCAGATTCCTGAGATTACGGATCAGGTTCGTCCCGTAAGTCTCGTCATCATCATACAAATTGAAGCTGAAGCCGAAATTGCGGCCGACCTGGAAGGCGGCCGAACCGGCGACCATGGGCTGGCCATCGTCATTGATCCCAGCCCGAAACTGCAGTTCGGCGCGGGGTGTCGGCCGCCAGACGAAGCCGGCATCGGCATAGACGCCCTCGACGTCATAAGCGGTGACGCGCGGCGCGATCGGATCGGCGAACAGATTGCCAGCGCCGTCGAAGATCGGCGTGCCGCTGCCGTCGCGCAGCACATCCTGCTGCGTCACCTTGCCGCGGGAATAGCCCACGCCCGCGCTGAGCGCGAGCGCGGGGTTGACCGGCAACAGAGCGTCGGCGCGGACGAACTGGCTTTCGAATTCGGTGTCGAACACGCTGGTCGAGGCGCTCATATGGCCGGCGCTGACGGTGATGCCGACGGGCGTTCCCTGCCCCGGCGCGATCCCGGCGCTGACCCCCGCCATGTGTACGGTCGAATCGAAGCCGCCATCGGGGGACGCGACGCCCGACAGGCTGTCGTCATCGACATTGATATAGCCGAGCCGGTAGAAAGCGTTGATCGCGACATTGCCGGCGCGGGTCGAGACGGTTGGGCCGACATAGCCGGCATAGACTTGGGCACCCGCGTCGCGCTCGGTGACGCCGAAGGCGCCGCCCGTGCCGCCGGTACGCGTGGCCATGCCGCCCGCCTCGACCGTTACGATGTTGGGCACCAGTTGCGCGCGAACCTGGGCGATGCCGCTGTGGACGTCGCTGTCGGGCAGTTCGCCATTCAGTTCGAAACGGCGCTCGTAGCGATAGCCGAAACTGGCGGCGACGCGGCGGGTGGAAACCTGCCCGTCGATGCCGGCGGCGACCGCGGTGTAGGTGAGCGTATCGTCATTGCCGAAGCTGTCGCCGAGTTCCGCGCTGATCCCGGCATGAGCTTCGACATAGCCGCCGATATCGACGCGCGTCCGGCGCGGCGCGCGTTCCGGAGGCGTGTTCTGGACCGGTTCGAGCAGATCGGTCTGTGCGGAAAGCGGCGCAGGCGGCGGTGCTTCCCCGGCCACGGCGAACTCCACTGGCGGCGGTGCATAATCGTCTTGCGCCTGTGCCGGTGCGGCAAACCCGCACAGAGCAACGGCTCCGACTAGAAAATGACATGAAATGAGGCGCATCAGCGATATTCCTCATATCTTCCGGAACGTCGCCCGCCGACCTGGAAGGCGGTGCTGTTGAGCACCAGGGCGAGCTCGTCGCAGCCCGACAGCAGGTCGAGCGTTTCCTTCAAATCCGCCTCGGCGGTGGTATCCGCCTTGACGATGACGAGTGTCTGCCCGGCATGCTGGGCCAGCACGCCGGTCGCGGATGCGGCCAAAGCGGGCGATGAATCGATCAGGATGATGCGCGACGGATCCGCCTCGCATAGCCGCGTGATCAGCTCCGGCATCCGCGCGGAGGCGAAATATTCCGGAATGTTGCGATCTTTGCGGCCAGCCGGCAGGATCGACAGGCGCGGAATGTCGGTGCCCAGCACAAGTGATTCCGGATCGAGCCGGGGATCCGCCAGGCTGTCCAGGAAGCCCGGGCCGTCCTCGGCCACGCCCAGCCGCGCGAGCAGCTCCGGCTTGGCATTGTCGCCATCGATCAGCAGGACGCTGCGCTCCTGCTCGGCCGCGATCGACAAAGCGAGGTTCAGCGCCATGAAAGTCTTGCCCTCGCCAGGCTGGCCGGAAGCGATCAGCACCACGCGGGCACGCTCATCGCCGCGCGCGATGCGGGCATCGACCGACGCCAGCAGGCGGCGCTTAACCAGCCGCAATTCCTCGGCCAGGCCACCGCCCGGCGCACCGGGCACCAGCAGGCCGGCCGCGGCCATCGCCTCGGGATCGACCGTGATGCTCCGCGCGGGGGCGGATATTGGTGCAGCCGGCCGCCGCTGGATTGCGGGGGCCGGAGCCGCCATCGGACGAGGACGCTCAGGCACCGGAGCGGGCACAGGCGCAGGCGCGGGCTCGGCCGTCATCGGCAGGCCGGACGCGAAGTCGTAAACCTCGGCGGCGCGTTCCAGCAGGGAAGGTCGTTTGCTCATAGCCCCCTCACGCGACATTGCTGCGCTGCCAGAATTCGAGCGCGATCAGCGCCGCATAGCTCGCCGCCAGCGCGCCGGCGCCGCCCAGCAGCCAGGACAGGCGCTTGCGCCGATGGCTGCGTTCGGCATTGTCGATCAGTTCGCGCACCCCGCCCAGCACCGGCAGCCCGGTCGCCGCGGCAAGCCGGTTCGGCGTCGGGAAAGTGGTCTGCAGCTGGCCTTTCAGAAACGCCGCGGCGATGCCGCCGCCGATCGCCACGACCAGCACCAGGCTGAGGAAGAGCGGCCGGTTCGGGCTCGACGGGGCGCCGGGCACCGACGGCGGCGCGACGACGCGCACGGTCAGCGGGCTGGCAGTGCCGGACATGTCGCTGCGCAGGCGCAATTGCTCGCGATCGGCCAGCAGCCGGTCATATTGCTGGCGCAGCACGTCATAGTCGCGGGTCAGCCGCGCCTGTTCGGCGGCGACGCCGGGCTCGGTCGACTGGCGCTGGGTCAGCTGGGCGAGATCGGCCTGCAGCTGCGCCTTGCGCGATTCCGCGCCGGTCAGCTGCGCCTGCCGCTCGGCCAGCATCGACTGGAGCGAGACGTGGCTGGGATTTGGAATGCCGCCGGCCCCCGCGCTGCCGCTCGCCCGCTCGGCGGCGGCCTGCGGCCGCAGCCGCGCGATCTGGGCACGGATGGAGATGATGTCGGGATGCGCGTCGGTGAAACCGCGGCCGAGATATTGCGACAGCTGCGTCTCGAGCGCGGCGAGCTGGCTGCCGGCCGGGCCGCCATAGGCGCCGTTCATGCCGGGGATCGGCGTCGTCGCCGGGGT
>JBBSLM010000198.1:0-4623 GCA_038255245.1 Sphingomonadales bacterium | reverse complement strand
GCCACTGCTCGCAGCGCCAGCCCCCGCCGCGACCCCGCCACGCTCCCTCAAGACCCCACCGCCAATCCGAAAAGCCGCGCCAGCTCCTGTGCCCGGCGAAACCCTCGACGGCAGCTGGGACCGCCGCTTGTCGCGCGGCCTCGCGCAACCGGACGCGACCGTCGACCTGCACGGCCACAATCTTGCCACCGCCTACGATCTGCTCGACCGCCGGCTCGAACAGGCGATCGCTAGCGAGGCGCGTCTGCTGCTGCTGATCACCGGCAAGCCGCCCAGCGAAGCGCGCAAGCCCTCGGGCCGCGGCGCGATCCGCGCGGCGGTGGGCGACTGGCTCGCCGCCTCGCGCCACGCCGGGTCGATCGCGGCGGTGCGCGGCGCCCATCCCCGGCATGGCGGCAGCGGCGCGCTCTACATCATCCTCCGGCGCAAGCGTTGAACCGGAAGTCTCGGCAATTGCGCCTTAAGGACGGATGCCCCACATCGATCTCATGACGGCCGACGCGCCCAGCCCGCTCAAGCCCCCGCACAAGCGCGGCCTGCTCGCCCGTGCCTGCATGTTCTGGGGCGGGTTGCTGCTGGTGATCATCTCGCCTTTGGTGGGCGCGATCCCCGGGCCAGGCGGGATCGTCGTCTTCGCATTGGGCTTCGGTCTGATGCTGCGCGGCTCGACCTGGGTGAAGAAGAAATATGCGCGCTTCAAGAAATCGCATCCCAAGAAGGGCGAGTGGGTCGATTTCGGCCTGCGCCGGCCAAGCTACCGGCGCCGCATGGCGCGGGCGAAAGCGGACGATGCGGTCGAGGGCATCCCGTTCGAGGCCCCGCCGGCGCCGCCCAGGCGTTTCGAACATGATCCCGCCATTGCCAGGCACCGCGAGCGCCGCTCCCGCCGCCGCATCCGCAATCGGCTGCTGGGGCGCGACCGTTGACTTGGGTAGGGCGTTGAGCTAACGCGCGCCGGCAAAGCCGCCCATCCGAACCGGACTTGGCGGCCTTTTTCTTTAGATCAGAATTTTGAGGAATGACCGATGAAGCGCACCTTTCAGCCGAGCAATCTCGTTCGGGCGCGCCGTCACGGTTTCCGGTCGCGCATGTCGACGGTCGGCGGCCGCAAGGTCCTGAACGCGCGCCGCGCCCGCGGCCGCAAGAAGCTGTCGGCCTAATCAGCCCGTTGCGGCGCGTTACGCGCCGCGCCGATTATCTCGCGGCGAATCGCGGCCGGCGTGCGCCCATGCCCGGCTTCGTCCTGCTCGTGCGCCCGCGCGACGACGGCGATCCCGCGATCGGCATCGGCATCACCGTTTCCGGCAAGGTCGGCAATGCCGTGATTCGCAACCGCATGAAGCGCCGCTTTCGTGAGCTCGCCCGGGCGGTGCTGCCGGAGCATGGCATTGCGGGCGCCGACCATGTCCTGATCGGCCGGCAAGGCGGAATCGAACGCGACTATGCCTTGCTTCGCGCGGAATTCGAGCAGGCGCTGACCCGCCTCAACAAGCCCAGACGCGCGTGATCGCCCGCCTGTTCATCCTGATCGCTTTGGCCTGGCAGAAGGGGCCGTCGCGCATCCTGCCGCCTTCGTGCCGGTTCCAGCCCTCATGCTCGGCCTATGCAATCACCGCGCTTCGGCGCTATGGGGCGCTCAAGGGGGGATGGCTCACGGTCAAGCGACTGGGGCGCTGTCATCCCTGGGGCGGGTGCGGGCATGATCCGGTACCCTGATCCAAGCCTCCTTCTCTCCAAGGATTTTCCGTGAACGATACGCGCAACCTCATCCTGGCGATCGCCTTGTCGCTGCTGGTGCTGATCGGCTGGGGCGCGCTCTCGCGCACCTTCTTCCCGACCGCGGAGCAGCCGTCGAGCGAGTTCGTGGACGGCAAGCAGGTGCCCAAGCAGCAGCCGGGAAGCTTGCCGGCGGGTGCCGCGGACACGCCGACGGCGAACCGCGACCGCAATGAGGTGTTGCGCGAAGCGCCGCGGCTGGCGGTCGAGACGCCGGCCTTGCGCGGCTCCATAAATCTGAAGGGCGCGCGGATCGACGATCTGGTGATGCTCCGCCACACTGAGACGATCGCGGCGGACAGCGCGCCGATCCGGCTCTTCTCGCCGGGCGGGACCGAATTTGCCTATTTCGCCAGCATCGGCTGGACCAGCGATCAGCAGGGGCTCTCGCTCCCGAACGGCGACACGGTCTGGACCGCCAGCGCGCCGCGCCTGGTGCCCGGCGCGCCGGTGACCCTGAGCTGGGACAACGGGCAGGGCCTGACCTTCCAGATCATCCTGACGGTCGACGACAATTATCTGTTCACGGTTGAGCAGCAGGTGATCAATCGCGGCGCCGGGCCGGTCGCGGTGCGGCCCTTCTCGTTGATCAACCGGATTGGCGCGTCGCAGGACCGCGACGATTGGACAATGCATGTCGGCCCGGTCGGCGTGTTCAACGGCACTGCCGACTATGACAATGACTACACCGCCATCGCCGAGGAGGGCCAGCGCCGTCTCCCCGACAGCACCGGCGGCTGGCTCGGCTTTTCCGACAAATATTGGCTGGCCGCGATCATTCCCCATCAGAATGCGCCGGTTCAGTCGCAGCTCCGCCACAATCGCGGCACCGACAGCTTCCAGGCCCAGGTCGAGGTCGCGCCGGTCGTCATCCAGCCCGGCCAGACCAACAGCACCACCAGCCACATCTTCGCCGGCGCGAAGGAAGTGACGGTGCTGGAGGCTTATAAGGACGCTCTGGCGACGCCGCTCGACAAGGCGATCGACTGGGGCTGGTACGAATTCTTCATGCGGCCAATCTTCAGCCTGCTCGTCTGGCTGTTCGGCCTGCTCGGCAATTTCGGCGTGGCGATCATCTGCCTGACGCTGATCGTCCGCCTGCTCATGTACCCGATCGCGCAGAAGCAGTTCCGCTCGTTCGGGCAGATGCGGGCGATCCAGCCGAAGGTGCAGGTGCTGCAGGAGCGGTACAAGGACGACAAGCCGCGCATGCAGCAGGAGATGATGAAGCTGTACAAGGAGGAGAAGGTCAATCCGGCGGCGGGCTGTCTGCCGATCCTGATCCAGATCCCGATCTTCTATGCGCTCTATCGCTGCCTGATCATCGCCGTCGAGATGCGGCACCAGCCATTCGTCGCCTGGATCAAGGATCTGTCCGCGCCCGATCCGCTGACGCCGGTGAACCTGTTCGGCTTCCTGCCCTTCGATCCGCCGGCGATCGTGGCGGTGGGCGTGCTGCCGATCCTGGTCGGCATCACCATGTGGCTGCAGCAGAAGCTGAACCCGCCGATCCCTGATCCGGTGCAGCGCAAGATCTTCGGCTTCCTGCCCTGGGTGCTGATGTTCATCATGGCGCCGTTCGCGGCCGGGCTGCAGCTTTACTGGGTGACCAACAACATCCTCTCGATCGCGCAGCAGCGCCTGCTCTACGCGCGCCATCCGGAGATGAAGCTGGCGCCGCCGCCGGCGGGCGGGAAGGGCGGGGCCTCGCCGCCGCCCGACGAGCCGCCCCCGCCGCCCGCGCCGGTTCCCAAGCCGAACCTCGCCAAACCGGGCGCCGCCCGCCTCGGCAGCAAACCGGCGCCAAGAGCAAAGACCGATAGCAAGCCTAAGCCGAAGCCCCGTGGCCGAAGCTGAACCCGACCTCACGGAGACGGCCCGGAAGCTCTTTTCCGGGCCGATCACCTTCCTGAAATCGGCGCCGGAACTGAAATTCCTGCCCAATCCCACAGTGCCGGAAATCGCCTTCGCCGGGCGCTCGAACGTCGGCAAATCCTCGCTGCTGAACCGGCTGACCAATCGCAACGGCCTGGCGCGCACCTCCAACACGCCGGGGCGGACACAGGAGTTGAACTTTTTCGATGTCGGCGAGCCTTTGGTGCTGCGGCTGGTCGACATGCCCGGCTACGGCTTCGCCAAGGCGCCCAAGGACGTGGCCAAGCGCTGGGCCTGGCTGGTCAATGATTATCTGCGGGGCCGGCAGGTGCTGAAGCGCGCTTTGGTGCTGATCGACAGCCGCCACGGCATCAAGGACATCGACCGCGAGATTCTCGGCATGCTGAACGCCGCGGCGGTGAGCTACCGGATCGTGCTGACCAAGGCCGACAAGATCAAGGCGAGCGCGCTGGCCGAGGTGCAGGCCGCGACCGAGGCGGAAGCGCGCAAGCATAGCGCCGCCCATCCTGAAGTGATCGCGACCTCCAGCGAAGGCGGGCTCGGCATCGACCGGCTGCGCGAAGCGGTGCTGGAGGCGGCGCTGGTCTGACCACCCACCAATTTGTCATTCCCGCGAAAGCGGGAACCCAGTAGCGGTGTCGGCGTGTAAAGATTCTGGGTCCCCACTTTCGCGGGGATGACAAAGAGAGGTGGTTCGTTGCTCAAGCTCTTCATCGGCAACAAGGCCTATTCCTCCTGGTCGCTGCGCGGCTGGCTCGCGGCCAAGCAGTCGGGCCTGCCGTTCGAGGAAATCACCGTGCCGATGTTCGGCGAGGAATGGGACCGCCGGCAGGAGGGCAATGAATTCGCCCCGTCCGGCGGCAAGGTGCCGATCCTGTGGGATGGCGATACGGTGATCTGGGACAGTTTGGCGATCGTCGAATATCTCGCCGACAAGACCGATCGCGCGCG